>JARVJW010000078.1 GCA_029775955.1 Nitrososphaeria archaeon
CGTAGCTGTTTAGACCCCATAAGGTGGCAGCGGCAGGCAGGTTTACCTAAATGTGAGCTGACGCATAACGCTACTTGCTGTCCAAAGCGTAGACGACTGGGCGCCCCTTTCCTGCCTTAGGGCTGCTCCCTCCCGGGCCTGACCCGGTTCGACAGTTACGCACTTATTACGTCCCTTCAAACGAAACTAGTGCAAAGGTAGCCCCAGCTGGCGCTTCATCATACACTGGGCAGTGCATACATCAGCACACACTCAGTTTACCCTGCTTTATCTGGCCCCCGCATATAGCCGGTTTCGGGTAAAGGGGACGGCTGACTCCCGACCCTACCCGCTGCCTTGATAACTATAAATTTACATAATTTAAATGTTTGCAAAACAATGCTTTGTTGCATTATGTTAGATAATCGAATTTATTACTAGTTTATTTAATGCCACAAATTTACATACCTTGGCAGATAGGGATGAGTATAATGAAAAGCTTGCCAACATTTGATGTGTTCGTTAATGCTGACCTTCTGATTGACCACACTGAAGATGATCAATAAAGGAAAGAGGGGAAGGCAAAAACAAACAAACGGGTTGGATTCTTTGCATGTGGTAAGTTGTTCTATAACATTATGGGGGCGCAATTATATATACATATTTATAAATGTATCACCTTTCATCCAATGGAACTTAATAACATTTTGTGGTAAAACTACGCGTAATGATTAATTTATTTTAAATTTTGTTTGTGCTTTTCTATAATATTGTATAATTTTTCGTTTTTCAAATTTCTAATAATGCCCTGAGCGAATCTTCCTCTGCCGCCTCCCGTGCCAGAGAATTCATTGTTAAGCTCTTCAGAAATAGATTCAGCAGTGATTCCTCTTTCCTCTGCGCGATTTCCTGTTATTATTATATAACCAAAGTCATTCTGTTGATGCCAAAGCGCAATAAAGACAGCCCCTCCATTTATAGCATAGTGGTTGCCCATTATAACAGCATTTTCTCTAGTTACCCAAGGTTCATTGATGAGCAATATATCAGGCGAATCTCTGCTTAAAATATTAATATAATTCTTCAGTAGCACTTCCAGTTCTGCTTTAGCAGACTTTAATTCTGATTCCATTTTGCCTATAGATTTAGGTATATTTTCATATTCTGGAACTTTGAGCATTTGCTTTATAATTCCCATTGTGTCCTCCATGTTCTGTATGAATTTTATTGCAGGTACTCCAGCAACAAATTCTATTCTGTCTACGCCATCCTGTATTCTTTCTGCCTTCAATATTTTTATAAAACCTATCTGACCTGTATAATCCACATGGGTACCTCCACATGCTTCAACATCGTAATTTCCAATTTTAATGATTCTGAGTTTATTGCCTGGAACAACACCACCCTGATATATCCTAAATCCAAACTCGCTTTCTGCTTTTAACCTGTCCATGACAAGCTTCTCAACCTTTATGTTTTCCAAAACAATCCTGTTTGCCTTCTCCTCTATCTGTTTTATTTGTTGCTCACTTAATGCAGAGTGATGTGTGATGTCAAGCCTCGCCCTGTTTTCCTCCTTAAATGCTGAATTCTGCCAAACCCATGGCCCAAGAACCATTCTGGCAGCAGCATTAATAATATGGGTAGCAGTATGATGCCTCATGATTGATCTTCTTCTTTCAATGTTTATTTCCCCATTGACCATTTCACCGGGCACAAACTCTATACCTTGAACTTTGTGGCCTATCACCCCTCTAATCTTTACTACATCCTCCACCTCAAATTCATTTAGTTTACCTCTGTCTGGTTCCTGTCCTCCTGACCTTGGGTAGAAAGCTGTTTTATCAAGTATTACGTAACCGTTTTCAACTTTTAACACCTTCGCCTTAAAATTATATATATTGTCATAGTAAAGCTGTTCTGTTTCAGCCAAACTATCCAGACTAAAAGCCGGTTTTGGGGGAACAGTTTCAGGCCTTTCATGTTTAGATGTTACATGTAACAGAACTTCTGCTGGATCCATATCTATTAATCCCTGTTTAAATAATAACTCTGGTGATATACCATTTGATTCATATAGCTTTGCCGCTTCTTCAATATTTACCTTAGATTTTCTGTACTTTTCAAGCATCTTAGTTGTTGTTTCTTCAAGTTTATGATACCTTTGCTTTTCAACATCTATTATTTCCTTCAAATTGTCCACAGATTCGCTAAGTTCTGGATACATTGGCTTAAGGTATTCAGCATTCCATTTAAGAAGGTCATAAACACTTATATCCCATTTTCTTTCGCTTAATATTTCAAACATTCTGCGCATTAATACCCTTAAATTATATCCACCACCCACATTGCTTGGCAATTGGCCGTCAACAAGAGCAAAAAGTAAAGTCCTGCTATGATCAAGCAAGATATATAGATCCCTTAATTTAAGTATTGAATCCTTTGATTGCACATCAAGCATCTTGTTTAAAAGCTCAGATTGCGATCGTTCAGCGAAATCAAGGTCACCTGCTTTTATATAGAAGTCCTTGACCAGGTCATTGTTAATTTCGACGCCCAAAATAGAGGCAAGCCTGCTAACCATCTGGCCGAACACCGCGTCATAACTAGTTGATGTTCCATTAGTTAACCATACGAATCTCTCCAGTCCTGCCCCCATATCTACAACCGGTGGTTCAAATCTTTTGTATAATTCTAAGCTTCCCTCAAATTCCGTAAATACCGCATTACCCAATTCAAGATTTTTTACAAAATATTCAAGGGAATATCCGAATGCTCCATATCCCATCCATACATCCTCAACAAATGTGATTTCGGTTTCAGGAATGTGCAGCTGCTCGGCCATAAGCCTGTAATCCAGGTCCACCGTCCTATCCTTCCAGTAGCCTTCCCTGTTAGCCAGCGCATGCTGGCCTACCATGCAGAAAGATGTAAAATGCCTTCCCGTTAAACCTACATTTGCTAGGTCATTGAACCTTATGCTTATCTGTGGAACTATTAGTGGGTTTGCGGGAAAATCAAATATGACCTTTCCCTCTTCCACTCTCTGGAAATCTATGATTGATGCTACAGTAAAGTAAAGGTCATCCCTCCACCTGGCTACTACAGGATACCTTTTTACGAATGTGTGACCATTTTTTACAAAAAAATCCCTTATACGATTCCACATCTCAGTATAATTTAACTTTTCACCTGAGGGATTTCCTATAAACTCATATTTTGAGCATGGTTGATTGGGGCAATATTCCCTTTTTTCATCCAAGGTCCAGAAGTATCTACCGCATAGTTTGCACCTTTTTCTTATAAAGCCCATCTCCTTAAATAATTCTACTGAATAAAGTTCTGAACGCTTCTCTGAAAACTCCGCCCTTAGCTCATCCTTGTTCAACTTTCCATTACCTTGTATTTTGACAGATTTAATAGTATCTGTTACCTGATATTATGCGTTGAGTGAACTACCCCGCCCTTGCGGACGGGGCCACGCCCGCTTGTTTGGAGCTTCAACGGCAATGCTTGCTTTCACATGCGCTTTATGTATTTGAGCACGCTAGAGGCATAATCCTCTGCGAGCGTCTCGCCTAGGTTCCC
>JARVJW010000149.1 GCA_029775955.1 Nitrososphaeria archaeon
CTGGAAGCAGAGGGATACCAGAGGTTCTGGGCATACTACATGAACCAGAGGGCAAAGCAGTTGGTGAAAGCGATGAACTGATCAGAAATCCTAGAAGAGATCTGAGAATGATAAGCACTCTCAGGGATATTTGTTCAACAGAGCAACAGTAGTCACATCTTTTAAAAGTTACCTAATGCCAAATAAAAATTGTAAAATGAAGGTGTTTAAATATTCATTTTGCTAATAATACTTTTATGCAAATTGGCAAATTTCAGAACTGGATTATTATTGCGCTTAAGGGCTACCATAAAGTAATGGTAACAAAGGATTTCCTCAGCGTGGCCACTCTGAAGCATGACATGATATTACTTGAAAAGATGACTGCAAGCAATTTTACGGCTAATTTTGTACATATAAACTTTCGGAATTACAACATAAAGTTGTGGGGAAGTATTACTAAAACAAAGGATTTCGGATGCCTACGGGAATTTTTTAAGGAACAAAACATGTCTAAAATAGGCCAGTACACTCAATTGACATCAGAATTATGTGTATGCCGTAAAAGGAACAAACAAAAGGTTAAGCAGGTTGTTCATATTAGCATGCGCTGCCGAAATGTGATAAATAGGTATTTGAGTTCAATAGTAGGTAATGTTAAATGTACACATAAACAACTTGGGCCAATGTACATTGATTGCAAAACTGGCATTGAGAAATACAATATTCCGTGCATAACCCTAATCAATAATAAAATGAAAAATCAATGGCCTTTAGGCAGAGGCATTATACACTATGATATATCTTAGCATTCCCCCCAGAATTAAGGTGCTTGAAGCTGTTTCGGCCATTGCACATGCAAGGGTTAAAAGGACTAATGGGGCATTTAAGGTCAGAGCATCAGTAGGAAATAGAGAATACACGGTAATTTTAAATGACACATGGGCGTACAGTGACGATAATGGCACATTGCATAGAGGTTATGTGGGCTACCCAATAATAGCTGCCATGATAATGGAAGGGACAGTTCCAAGCTTTCCTGAGCTTGGTGAAGCTTTGAAAGATATTAGATGGGCGGAACTAAATGCTAGAATGGCAAGTTACAAAAAGGTGGAGAGTTATGCAAAAAAGGTAGCAAGAAAAGCTGGAATTGGAGATGAAATAGTTGACAAGTATATCTTAGATGTCATTGCCGTTCTTAAGGTAAAAAAACTAAAGTTTAAAGATATAAGACAATCTACCCTTAATCCATAATGAAAATTATAAACTATCTGCACAGGGGCATAAAGAGAGTAGGGATTTTAAGGAATGATGTAATTGCCGACCTAAGTGAGACTTTTTCAAGATACGGACTTAGGGTGAATAGCCTTGATTATTTGCTTAAAATGAACCTCATTGACAGACTTGATAAAGCAATCAGTGAAACTTCAACTTCTTTTAAGCTTTCCGAAGTTGTAGTACTACCACCAATTCTACAACCTGAAAAAATAATGCTTGCCGCAGTAAATTATCATTCCCATGAGATGGAACAGGGTGCGAGCAGGCCTGAAATGCCGTACCTGTTTACCAAATTTAGAAATGCGTTGACCGGTCCGTATGACGATATTTTGTTGCCAAGCCTGTCTAACAAAATGGATTATGAAGGTGAGCTAGCGGTGATTATCGGTAAAAAGGGCAAATTTATAAAAAAGAGTGATGCGATGGATTATGTTCTGGGATTTGCCACAGCTGACGATATCAGTTTCAGAGATTTACAGTTCCCACCTGGATGGCCAACAAATCCTAACCCATATGGGCAGAACTGGCTACGGGGTAAATCATTGGACAGCGCGTTCCCCCTTGGTCCTTATGCTGTAACTTCAGATGAAATTGGAGACCCACGTTCGCTAAATATAAGGACTACAGTAAATGGAGAGTTAAGGCAGGATGGAAACACCTCTGATATGATATTCGGAATTGATGAGCTTATAGAATATGCATCAAATGGCATAACCCTAGTTCCTGGTGACGTAATATCAACAGGCACTCCAGGGGGTGTAGCTGTTTTCAGCAATAGAGCGTATCTCAATGAAGGAGATATAGTTGAAGTGACTGTGAGTAAGGTAGGCTATATAAGAAACCGTGTAAAAAGGGAACAATGAATACCAAAATTATAAAAGTAGACCCCATCAAACCAGATAGAATGTCAGTTGCGGAGGCTGCAAAAATAATCCAGATGGGAGGCATTGTAGCTTTTCCAACTGAAACGGTTTACGGTCTAGGAGCTGATGCATTCAATGAAGCTGCAACCAATAAGATATTTGAAGCGAAGGGTAGACCCATAGATAATCCATTGATAGTTCACCTGAGTGGTGCGGACCATCTTAAACTTGTGTCTACAATTAATCAGGAAATTATAAATGTAGCCAGGAAGGTCTGGCCGGGGCCAGTTACATTGATTTTGCCTCGAGCACAAGGCCTTCCAGGAACAGTAACGGCTGGGCTTAAAACGGTTGCAGTAAGGGTTCCTGCACATCCTGTAGCACTTGCGCTGATAGAACTTTCAGGAACCCCTATAGCAGCACCTAGCGCAAACCTTGCAGGCAAACCAAGTCCAACAACAGCAAAACACGTAATTGATGACCTGCAGGACAGAGTAGATGTAGTACTTGATGCGGGGGAGACGTTTTTTGGGGTGGAATCAACAATAGTTAACATTACGGTTAACCCTCCAGTACTTCTCAGACCTGGTGCTCTGGGCATTGAAGAGCTAGAGCCAATAATTGGTGAGATAACAGTACCAAAAGAAGCACATGGTTACTCTGAATCTGGGGTAGCTATTGCCCCTGGCATGAAATACAGACACTACGCACCAGCCAAAAGGGTTGTGCTGACTGGCGGCAGGGATATTTATCTAGAAATACTGAAAAAATCTATTAATTTTGGCAAGCCAGCAGCTATATGTTCTGAAGAAATGAAACCAGCAGTCGATAACTTGGGAATTAGAAATATAATAATAGGGAGTGAATCTGACCTGTACACAGTTGCCAGGGGGCTCTTTCCTTCCCTTAGAATGCTTGATGAGATAGATGCAGATTTTGGAGTGGCTCAGCCATTTAATGAAAATGGAATAGGGCTTGCAATAATGAACAGATTAAGAAAGGCTTCAGGGCATATCGTTATTAATTCACCTGAAGAGCTTCCACGCGCATTAGACCGATTATGTTAAAAATACGCAATACTTTCGCATAATAATTGCAAGTCTACACACTTTGCATTTTTATTCTTGCTTGAATGTCTGGTTTGAAATTATAGATTTCATCCAAACTGCTTAACATGAAGATATCGTTCGTTGATCAATAGCAAATTGAGCCATCTGCCTTTTTTAGTTCTGCCAAGAAATCTCTATTGTGCCTTATATGTCAATATTATATGTGCTCCTCTATATACAGTACTTCCGCAAGTATAATATTTCTTTTAGAACAATTTATTTATGGTCTCATTAGCTTATGCATTTTAAGTATGAACAAACCAAGGAGGCCCAACAGGAAAAGGAAGTTTATCCTCTAAAGCC
>JARVJW010000036.1 GCA_029775955.1 Nitrososphaeria archaeon
ATGAACTGATCAGAAATCCTAGAAGAGATCTGAGAATGATAAGCACTCTCAGGGATATTTGTTCAACAGAGCAGATGAATTGCCGATTTAAAATAAATAATTCCTTTAATTTAAATTTGAAACTATTAACAAATTAACTATTTTTTGATATATGCAACAAAGCACTTGCTTTCATCCCCTTGCCAAAAGGGGACTTCCCGCTCGCTGAGTTTAACATGATGGCATACTGCTGGCAAAGGCTCAGGACATCTTGTGGTACGTCTATCATGAGTACATGAGCTCTTTGAGGGAGTGGGTTTTTCTGCTCACTTTTGATAAGTATGTTGAGTTTTTTATGCATAAAATTTGAACATTATCAGATAATATTTACCAAAGAAATTTAAAAGGGGTTATCACCATGATAGGGGGAAGAAATGAGTTTAATAAAACCTGAATACAATGGGAATAGCAATGCAAACATATATGCAAGCGTTATAAAATTCTTTGGGGGAAATTCTAACAGGACACCATTAAAATATAATCTTAGCAAGCGTGATAAATTGGTGCTTATAATCTTGGATGCCTTTGGTTTGAGTGTTTTTGATAAAATAAAATCCCCGTTTGATGATGCTGAGGTTAAGAGAATTACGAGCATATTTCCTTCAACCACCGCAGCTGCAATGCTTAGCTTTTATACTGGCCTCGCGCCATCAGAGCATGGTGTAATGGGTTTTACAACTTATATGAAAGAATTTGGCAGTATTATAAACATGCTGAACCTATCCCACCCAGCCCAGGAAGAACCTATACAAATGTTGGCGCAGAATTTTCCCAAATATATATCTGAGAAGGCAATACCTTTAGGAGTCGAACTTTCGAAACTAGGAGTGTCCAGTACAGCTATACTTCCAAATTCGATATCTGACTCACCTACTACGATATTTCATACACGCGGTATGAACAGGATCAAATATTACTATCCTTGGGACGCATTAATTCAAATGAAAAAACTCCTTTCTAATGAAGGAAAGATGTTTATTTCAGTATACATACCTGTGGTTGACACGCTTTCTCACCATTATGGTCCACAAAGCCCAGAAACCTTAAGTTCAGCAGAAGATTTACTAGCAATTATATCAAGATCACTAGATGGCCTCAACGGTTTTACTGCTTTGATCACTGCTGACCATGGCCAAGTTCCTAACAACAAAACAAATGTTGTAGACCAGCAGTTAATGGATATCTTGGAAATGCCACCGTTTGGCGATTCCAGAGCAGTATTTTTAAATGTAAAGAATGAAGATTCCGCAATAAGATATCTTGAGAAAAATCTAAGTGGATTCATTTTATTTAGAAAATCCGAAGTTATTAAAAGTGAGTACCTTGGGCCAAAGCTCGACCCAAGATTTGAAGATAGGGTTGGGGACATACTTGCCGTACCAGAAGTAAATGAATCGCTTATATATTCATACAGAGGAGAAGGTGACGCAGATTATATCGCTTTTAAGGGACACCATGGTGGATTGACGCAAGAGGAACAGGAAATTCCTTTGATGATAATTCAAAGATAATTAATAATAACTTTAAACCATCAAATACGGATTATGCGATTTTACTTAAATTCTATAATAGCGCTTTTTGCACCACTAAATTTATTGATGTCATCAAGAGGCACGCGGCCAATGGGGTTTGCCTTGTTGTAATATTCGTTTTCAATTTTAAAAATAATAAGCCAAGAGCCTTTAGGGTCAAAGGCTATGTCACCTTGCTTGAAATGACTCCTAGCTTTCTCATACCCACTTATTACACCTGTGTGCATCAAAACTCCATATGATGTATTAACAATTATTGAGTTAAATTGCTTTTTCCTCAAAAGGGCATTTACTGTGTAAGGGCAAACGGCACTATCTAGCACAACTTCTATATTCTGATCCTCAATTTTAATTAATAATTTTACCATTGTTGCTTACCAGAATATAATGTTGCGCTTTCCTTTACGATCCAAGCCTTTAGTTTCCATGAATTTTGTGATTCAATAAATTCAAATGCTTCAGTTAAACTCGAATACCCACTTATGCCCAATCTCCCCGTTAGCGTATTAGGAATTGAACTCACCAGGCTTAAATGTGCCCTTTTTTTTAACTTGCTCAGTATTTGGGATGCTAGGCTATTGGAAGATAGCCCTAGAGTTAATCTCCTGAGTCCTTCGTCTCCAAGACCGCCTTGGCATTCAGCAACAAGTATTATTTCTCCATCGTCATCTATAAATGGCAACAGGTTATAAGCAGAAACCAAAGTCTCAAAAAGGGTATCATCATATGGATAACCCCCTGCAGAAGCTACAATAAATCGACGCCTTTTTTGTTTTACTGTATTTT
Organism: Nitrososphaeria archaeon; assembly: GCA_029775955.1. Lineage (GTDB taxonomy): Archaea > Thermoproteota > Nitrososphaeria > Conexivisphaerales > UBA164 > KM4347-05. Next base: position 2,358 of record JARVJW010000036.1, read on the forward strand.
TCAAAAACGCTTCCTGGATGCGCTTAAAAACCTCTGCTGCTGGCCCCATTAAAACCCTTTGTGTTACACCCCCAAAATAGCATATTGCATAAGGCTTTGTTTCTTCCAAAATTCTTATTGCAAAATTCGCTGATGGACCATTCACGGTTTTGACGTCATTTTCTTTCCTACTTAAAACTTCACCCTCTAAGCCCAATAGCGACAGTAAAATGGAATGCGGCCCAAAAAAACCATATAACGGATCGAGCCTTGCTGCACATATTATTATTGTCTTTTCAATGTTTTCTGGAATCTTTACCAGTGCTCCATCAATTATAGTTTCACCCCCTTTTTTAAAATTAAATGGCTTTAATGACATAAACCCCTTCTGCAAAAGCTCAATACTTGTTTTCTTCCCATCTGTAATATAATAAAAAACGTCCTTTATTTCTTCAGTGTATCCATCGATTTTAAGTGGTTCCACCGTGTCATCATAATTTTCATGTTTTAACCTTAATGAGGCTTCTACTTCGCCATATGGAACCCAAACTTCAGGCATATGCTAACACCTTGCTGTAATTAGTTATCACAATTAGGTTATTAAGTTTCAGCATTTAATTAACGTAATTGAATCAACATTAAGGTTAAAAAGGTTTAAAGGTTGCATATTATATTGGATGTATATGCCAGAAATACCGGCGTCAGCTATATATAGAATATTTAAGAGAGCAGGAGCTGAAAGAGTCAGCGAAGATGCCATAAATGAAATGGAAAAATTTTTAGAAGAATATGGACTAAAAGTAGCAAATCAATCAGTTTTACTTGCAACGCATGCAGGAAGAAAAACAGTTAAATCTGAAGATATAAAATTATCAATAAAAAATATACTTTAAACAAAAAAAGAATAGCCTACATTATTACTTCTTTTGTTCTTTTTTTACTTCCTTTTTCTTTTTTGCCATTTATAATAGCACCTTGAGCAATTATAGCAAAATACTAATATTTTAACTTTTTTGTATTATGGCTCTGTAGAAAACCTCCGAATAAAGAAGAGGCCATATCTACGATCCTAGCGGCGTTATAGCCGATTATTTTTGCCCTCATTTCATTGTTCTGGGCCACCGTCTTCACCGACCTTATCTCGTCTCCCATGGTCCTCTTTATGACGGAGAATATGGTCTCCACC
>JARVJW010000023.1 GCA_029775955.1 Nitrososphaeria archaeon
CCTTGTATCCGCTTAAAGTCAACGTTTATTGTTTCCGCGAGTGCCTTTGCCATTGTTGTCTTTGCTACGCCAGGAACGCCTTCAAGGAGAGCATGCCCGTTTGCCAGAAGCGCTATGAACATGAGCTCTATTGCTTCTTCGTTTCCCGTTATTTGCTTTGCGACCTCTGTGCGTATCGCTTCGTAGGCAGTTTTAGGATCCAATCAAGCACCCTGCTAGTAAATAATACTGATAAAAATAAAAACACGCAGCAAGCCTGAATTCAATCTAAAATATTGAATTTTTAACTCAGCGAGCTGGAAGCCTCCTTGAGAAGCCCCGTCAGCAAAGGCGGGCAGTTCACTTTGTCAACTCCATAGAGGAATAGCGGAATTATTCAACAATGCACATCTTTATAAAGAGGAAAATCCACTATTATAAGTGGAAACTGTATGGGTGGTGAGTTGCCTAGCGATGAAGGCAAAGAAGATATTGCATCCATAAGGAAATACGCAGAGTCATTAGTCGAATTGATTGAAAAGCCTTCCGTTGGTGACACAGATTTGGCAGGCATTAATGATAAAGTATTCAAATTTTTTAACCTGATATCTAAAATAGACCTACAACTCCTTGATCAGTCTAAATTATCACAGCTTAACCTAATAGTCACCGCGTTCAATAAAGCAATTAATAAAAGATCCAAAAAGACCAAAATATCAGCACGTAAGGCAAACATGACTACGCAAGTCAAAAAGGAGGAAGGAAGCAAAAAGGAGGAAGGAAGCAGTCCGCCAGCTTCGGCAGTAAAAGCAAACATTAGTAATGCAATAGAAGGATGGAAAGGATTGGTCAGTGTATTAAGGAGCTCTAATGAAGGGAGCGAAACTGCACTTCAATTTACTCTCGAAGGCAAGAGTTCTTTTGTTGATACAGAAGGTGTGACGCAAAACCTATACGAAGTTGAGCTTCCATCTGGGAAGAAGTTGTCAATAATCTTTTATCCGAAGAACACACTTCCGTACAACGAAGAAGTCGCGAAAGGGGAAGTTTTACTTTTTGGCACCGAGTCCACAAGTAGGAGTAAGGAAGCGTGGGATACGTTCGTAAGCAGCCTACGCAAAACTTCTTCCGGCTTTAGAGAGGAGGCCGCGAATCTTGCAGAATCAAGCAAGGATGTAGTGGCCTTCGTCGAGGCAGATCCGTTCCAAATTGCAAGGTTGGCAAAAGCTCTAGGTTCAAAAAGCGAATTTGTTGATGACATAATCAAATGGGGAGAGTCAGGGGATTGGAGGATTGGAAAAGAGGAGAATATAGCCATAGACGCCCTGATAGCAGGTACTATCATCGATGAGGAGGGACACCTGTCATCGAAAAGAAACGCAGACGCAGCTTACCTTATGTTGAAATGGATGCTTGGCGACAGAGATGCTGAAAGAACATTACAAAGCAAAGTGGAAAGGCTCAGCGAGATTATAAATGGATGGGAGGTGGAAAACACTATGTACAACAAAATTGTAGAATTATTCCGCGCCTACCTCCTAAACGTTGCTGATCTGGATGAGTATGCTCAGTCCGCGGCAAATTTTGTAAAAATCGACTTAAAAGAACTTGGCATGGAGAACACAGATCTGGAGAAAGAAGAGTTCAGCAAGATAAGGTCGGATCTGCAGGGCCTTCAGAAAGAGAATGATCAAAAACTGCTCAATCTGCAAAAGGTCCAGGCCGATCTGGACGAGGCACGCGCTCAGCTAGCTAAATCTGGCACAGAGGCTGGTGCCACAGGATACAGTTTGGTTGGTTCACTGTGGAAGAACCTGAGTGGCAAAGCATCAAAGGAGATGAAGGAGAAGGAGGAGGGGGAGAAAGCAGTCAAAAAATTAAACGAGGAGCAAAGCAAAGTTTCTGCAGAGATCAGGGGGCTAAACAGGAAAAAGGTTGTATTAGAAGAAACTCTAACATACCTAGAAGCTCTCGATTCGATTAAATCTTGGGAGAAAATGATTCGAGCCGCTGCGCCAGAAGGAAAAATAGATATTTTTGAGGGCAGCAAAGGATATTCAATTGCCAGAAGTCTGGTTAGCGATGAGGAAGCTGTGAATCGATTAGTCAAGGCAGTAACTACCATTCTTCCAGCTATCCAATTTCAGAGCCCACATCTGAGTGGTCAGATTGTGAGCTCTCCCGACGAGCTTGTTGCAGTTCATGTTACACAATTTCTGCCTGCCGAAGGACTAAATGGGAAAATGGTTATTCCCTCTTTGTTTGATGCTACTCTTTCTGAAGTACCGCGAATGGGTATAGTTACCTCAAGATTCACGCAGAGATTTGAAAAAGATATTTCTAAAGTAAAGTTTGTTGTCGATAGGAATACCATTCATTTTGCAATAAATGACACAGTAAAACCCAGTGGTCCTTTCACTGGCGACTGGGACAAGATGCTAGTTGCAGTAGTTGCACCACTAAACGACTTGATCAAGCTCAATGGGAAGCCTGTCTCTGTGCAATTTGGAGACACTTTCTTCAGAACCTCTCCAGGAGAAGGGCTAAAACTACCTGATAGCACAACTATAGTTAGGCCACCCTTAACAGACTCAGAAAAACAGGCAATGACTGGAGAAAAGTCATTCATGAGCCAAGGCAGCACCGTCATATACGCCCCTGAAAAAATTAGTCTTGAAGCAGTAGTGGATTACGTGATTAAGAGCAAGGGCTATACAAAAATTCCATTTGGAAGTAATATATATAACTACCCAAAAATGACCCAGCTTTCCAATTTTTTGATTGGTGTGGTGTTGGGAGTTACAGAACAGCCCGATGCATCACTTTTGAATCAAGACGTAATAACTCAGTTCTCAAAGGGACCACTGTATAAACTGTCTTCAGGCGAAATCACCATGGCTACATTTGAAGGCGAAAGAGATCTGATGCTTAAACAAATCTTTGATATAGCAAATAACCCCAGGGATGGAAGAGGGTTCCCATCATGGTATGAGTTTAGGACTTTGTATCTCTCAGGTATATTATGAAAGACCTACTTATAGCAACCCTGAAAAGTAATACAACTTCCACTACTTAAAACTTTTGCCAAAGTTGTTATTATTTTACTTCCAATACAAAACGACAATTGTGTTGGAAGGCGACTCCGACATTCTTGGCTACCTGTACAAAGACTGCAAAGGTGCGAAAGAGAAGATCCGATACGCAGCACTATACGCAGTGAGTAGGGGGTAAAGACGTCAAGACCGTTGCAGAGATAATCGATGTGGAAGAATCCACAATATACGACTGGATTCACAGATGGGGGAGGAGAGGAAAATCTCCGACAAACTACGAAGCGGCAGACCACTGAAGATTACAGAGGACGATGAGAAAGAGATACGCGGCTTCATAGATGAAAACGACCCCCAAGAAGTACGAGATAAACGCTTCCTCATATACGACTATGTGGAATTGCAGATGTATTTTGCTACTGCGGCTTTATGACTGCTTTATGAGTTTGGCAAGGCTTTTATTTGTTAATGCATATAACAGAGTAAAA
>JARVJW010000017.1 GCA_029775955.1 Nitrososphaeria archaeon
AAGTTGAACAAATGAAAGGCTTTACCAAAAGATGATTGAATACAAGTCCTCATTCAAGACCGTTTATGTGAACCCAAGAGGGACTTCAGAGTGTCCTGTCTGTGGTGATAACTTGGGGGATATCGAAATGCGAAACCTGTGGCGTGGACTACGACAGGGATAGGCTGGCCTCACTTGCCATAACCCTGCGCCTCTGCGGCTATCCGTGAGTGCGGATTGCCTTCTTTAAATGATGAATACCTGTACACTGGCCATGAGCCTAAAGTGGCCGGAGCGGGCTTGAAAGTCAACGCTCCGAATGATGGTTATAAGAAATTATAACCTTTCAGAAACGGTTTTCAATTTCAGGCGTGTTTAACATAATTAATGTAGAAAAATATTGCCAAATATATTGCAACTAGTATGCCCCCAATTGCAGTTACGTATGATACATACAGAGCCATAGACGAATTGTTAAGGAACTGTGTGTACTTGGCTATTCCTCCAAATATATATGGATATTGTATTATGCCAAATATATCAATTGAGAGAAAGAGCCATATTCCCATTATATATTTTGAAAATTGTTTTCTTAAAAAATATGCAATAAATCCAATTGCTGCAATAATTACAGAAATTATCAGAAAAATAGCATTTGTAATTAGGCTGTTCAAGAAATAGGGGAGATAAACATCTGATGCAACTATCATAATTATATAAGCAAGTATGGCAGAAATCATAGGGACAAGTTTGCCTCCCTCCTTTACGTCAAATTGGATATAGGATACAGAAATTGCTATTAATGCCACAGAGATAAACACGAGAATATTAAATGGATTGAACATTGCCACAAGTGGATATATTGTGGCCTTTGCTATATTGACACCTATTCCAGATAGCGCTGAACTGAATATTGTCACAACTAGGAATGCCATAATAATTGTCATTACAATGTAAATTTTCCTGTAAAGCAAATCCATCTTTTTATCTGAATGCGCCTCGCTGTACATAATAAAGGCGTTTCTTAGTATAAAGAACAAGCCAGCACTCATCCCAAGCGTGATATACATTGTCCCAACTAGTGATAATGCTGCTGGATAAGTTGCCTCTACGTTTACAGCATAGAAAATGGCAAATGTTCCAATAGGACCCCAAAGTGGGGTGATAAAATTCTTCACTTTTTGATAATATTCCTGGTTGATCAAGAATACGAAAGAGGAACCTATTTCTGTAATGAACAGCGTTAAAAACGCTGAAAGTACCGTGTAATTTATTAGATATGCTGCATTCATTGTAATTCAGCCTCCACCGGTTTTGATTTAAAGTGCCTATTTATATATACTAAAGTAAAGGGCAATATTAGCGCGTAAAATACAATAATGGCAATCATTATTGGCAATATTGATGTTGAAGTGTTTCCTGCTTGGGAAACAAGCATCACGCCATATATTATCCAAGGTTGCCTTCCGAATTCTTCCATAATCCAACCCAATTCCATCAATACTAGAGCTAATACTCCTGAGAGAATAGCAAAAACTGCTGCCCACCTGCTATTCCATATATTCCACATTTGGCTGAACCTGTTACTGTACCTACCGATTATTAGCGCTAGATCAATTATAAGCAGTATTATTCCCAGCAAGAACCCAACCAACACCATAAAATCAAACATGTCATGCACAAATAGAGGTGGCCAAGTGTAAGTTGGGAACTGACTTAATCCTGGAACTAGGCCACTTGCCGAACCTGTGGCAAGGACGCTCTGCAGGTTAGGTATAGCTATATAGTCAACCCATTTCCCGTTTATAAAAAACCCAAATAGCATTTCCGCTGCATGCGTTGTGGGTACAAGGTTACCTTCAAATGCGGCATATTTTTCCGGTTGAACATAGTAAAGCATTTCAATGCTATAGACTCCAGTGCCTATTACAAAGGCAGCAACTGTTGATCCTATCCCCAGGAGCAGCTTTGTAGCCTTTTTATAGTATGTGCGTGCTTCCCCTGATGATACATATTGCTTGTAAGCAAAGTATGCCATTACCATCACAATGCCAGCTAGGATTGTCCCTGCAACGCCATGGCTGTCTTCATAAATTGCAGAAGGCGGAAAAAGGGCGGCAATTGGGTTTACGCCTGTTAGGGCTCCTGAATTCAAGTATTCAGTGATATTGAAACCTGCAGGAGTGTTCATAAAAGAATTGAGCAGCGTTATAAGAATTCCTGACCCAACTGACCCAATTACAATTGGAATTACAAGTAGTAAATGATAATATTGTTTTTTTATCTTGTCCCATGAATAGGCATAAGTTGCTAAGAAGATAGCTTCTGTAAAAAAAGCAAAAACCTCAATATAAAGTGGTAAAATGTCAACAGAACCAATTAATGCCATAAATTTTGGCCAGAGCAGCAGGAGCTCAAGTGCCACAACTGTCCCTGAAGCTGTGCCTATCGCGAAGAAAATAAGAAGTGTAGTTGTGAGCCTTTTAGCCAGTGCTTTATAGTACTTATCACCATACCTTATCCCAATAAATTCAGAAGTACCTATTATAATCGGCAATGATATTCCAAACGATACAAGAAAAACATGTATAGCAAGAGAAAAACCTATTGTTGCCCGATCTAATAATATTGGGTTTAACATACTTTTAATAATTAAAAAAATTATAATTTATAAACCTTTTGATTCAATAATATTTAGTTTAATATACAATTTTTGTTAAAAAATCATAATTTATAAACTTTTTTATAAGTGGCTTTGTTAAAAAATCCTAAAACTTGGTCAAGTTTTGCAAATTATGTGCTAAACCTGAAGAGAACTCATGTAAGTTGCATGCCCTGGCTTCCTATGCCCTATCTTATTTTCTTATCTGCCTAGAAGTGAACCTCTAAATTATTCGTCAAAATGATTCATTATTTCTTTTCATTAAGCATTGAGCATATAGTTTAGAATTATGTGCATAATAGCACTATTATTATAATGCATTTGAAGATTCATTATAGTATTTATTATGTTTCAAGTTACTTAGCTTGACATAAACTGCCTGAGCATTGACCCGTATAAGGCTTCCTTTCCAAACTTGACCCCTACACACACATCAGCCTGAAGGCTAGAAGAGTTACATCTGATCCATCTTTGCCCTTCTACAATAACATGTTGCTAATAGTAGTCATTTAGGGCCTCCCAGCCTTAGGAAGCTTTACCTTCTAATCAAAGCCAATTATTATAGATTTTTGTTCAATTCTGTAAAAAGGGCTTATTTCATTAAGCTTATGATTAACCCCTACCTTTAGAAATTATCATCTATACTGTGCTTCATAGATGCACCCAAACGCCCTGTCAGCAAATGTTTTCGCTTTATGCTGTATTTAAATTATCATTTATGAGGGCTCTGTAGAAATCCTCCGCATGTATTTGACGTATATGATGGATTTAGCTCGTAGGGAGGGAGGCAAGAATATTTTAGCTGACGGTCAAC
>JARVJW010000198.1 GCA_029775955.1 Nitrososphaeria archaeon
TCCATCAAAGATATGACTGTACCTGACAATTCCTTCGTCTTTGCCAAATCACCTACCAATTTTAGCGTGTACCTTACACTCCCTGCTCCAACAAATGTGACCTTCATATCATCATCTCCTCCATAAAAGTCATTTTGAAAGTATTAGAATTTAAGGCCTCCTGCTGTAATTCCCCTCATAAACAATTTTTGGAATATCAAAAACAAAATTAGCGGTGCAGCAATTGAAAGTAAAGAATAAGCCATGATGGCATTCCAAGATATTAAATATTGACCTTGAGTGGTTGCTAATCCCAATTGCATGGTATATAAATTACTACTACTTATTACTATCAATGGCAAGACAAAATCTCCCCATCTCCATGTAAAAGAAAAAATAGTTAGAACAGCTGCTAAAGGGAAAGATAAGGGAAATATTATCCTTGAAAATATTTGCCATTCAGTTGCTCCATCTATCTTTGCACTTTCTATGAATTCATCTGGTATCCCCTTCATGTATTGGATTGCTATGAAAGTCCCTGTTGGCGTAAAAACAGTCGGTATAATTATTCCCCACAAATTATTTAAAAGATTCATTTCTTTCACAATTATAAATACCGGTACCAAAGTTACACCTATTGAAACAAATACCATCATTATCATCAAATTACTGATCAATTTTTTGCCTTTAAAATTTCCTTTTGCAATGGCATATCCTGCCATTATGCTAATTATCACCGTTATGACAGTTGCTATTATCGAAACAAATAATGTATTGTAAAGTACTCTTACAAAATTCAATGATTGGAAGATGTATTGATAACCTTGTACAGAAAACACTTTGGGTAGAATGGTTGGAGGATATGAATATATTTCTGAATTAGTTTTAAACGATGAAGAAATAGCGTAAAATATGGGTATCATAAAAATAACGGCCATTAATATGGTAATCACTTTAAATAAAAACGATTGAAATTTTTTTCTATACAGCATTTAAACCTCCCATCTGCCTGTTTTCATAGCAACCATAGCTATTCCTATGGATATCAGTACAGTTATAACTGAAATAGCAGCAGCATATCCTATTCTAAATTCGATAAAAGCCTGTTGATAAATGTATAAAGATGTTATAGTTGTTGCATAACCAGGGCCACCAGTTGTCATGACATACATAAGGGTAAAATTATTCCAAGAATAAGCGATACTCAATATAAGGACTATTATACTTGTTCCTCTTAACAAAGGCCATGTTATATAACGAAAAACCTGAAACTTATTTGCACCATCTATACTTGCCGCTTCTTCAAACTCCAGTGGAATCTGTTCAAGTCCTGTGATAAAAATCATCATCATAAAGCCGGCTCCTTCCCACACTTGTGCGAGTGATATAACTAGCAACGCTGTGAAACTACCTTGTAGCCATGAAACGGGAGATAACCCAAAACTCATTAGAATGCTGTTTATAAGGCCGGTATTTGTGGAAAATAGCCACGCCCATATTGTCGCTGTTACAACAGCAGGAGCCATGTATGGCCAGTAAAAGAAAGCTCTGAATACTGAATTGAATTTACCTTCTTTGTATAACAAAAGAGCTAAAATTAAAGAAATTACAAATGTCATTGGTACAACCATGGATTCAAATTTAAATGTTACCATTAATGTACCCCAAAAATTAGCATCTTCGAACATATTTATGAAATTCTCTACGCCAACGAATTTCATTGGGCCGAGTAAATTCCAAGAGAAAAAACTGATTATAGCTACGACGATTAGCGGAATAAATGCAAAAACAGCAAAAAATATCAAAGAAGGGATTAAGAAAATAAATCTACTTTCAATAATATTGGATTTCCTTCGCTTCTTTTGAGTAACATTTAAAGAACTGACACTATTTTCTGTTATCAAAATTATCCCAACCTTTCAAAGATTAAGAGGAAGCTTTTAAAAAGCTTCCTCTTAAAACATTTATTGTCCACTCACAATTTTGTCGTAACCGCTTCTGATATATTGTATAACCTGATTTGCATTCCAATTATTGGCAATTGCTGACTGAATTGCTTTTACATTTACAGAATAAAGTTCAGCATAAATATTACTTGATCTGCTTATCATTGACCATGCAGGAGCTGCTGCTATTTCAGGGGCAAAAACTTCATTTACCCATTCATTAACTTCTGAATTTTCATAATCTATTTTTTGGCCTAAATAAGGACTTATATTATATGAAGGTTTATTAGCCGCTTCTTCACCTTCCTTAGTTGCTAACCACATTAAAAATTTAGCAGCCGCATCTTCTTTAACTTTATTTCCAGTATTAAATGCTGCTATAACATCTCCGCCAGGTACTCCAAACCAATTAACAACCTTTGGTGTCCAAACAGCAGCGTAACTATTTCCAGTTGCTTTTTCCTGATTTAGGATATCATATACACGCCAACTACCAGACCACCAAGCAGCAGTTATACCTGAAAAAAAATCCGTTTCTGGGTTTTCTCCAGTAAGCCATTCGGCAGGTGGAATTATTTTGTCTCTAAATAAGGAAAGAAATTCGTTAATAGCTTCTACCGCTTGCGGAGTATCTAAAGTAAATTGTGCCTGATCATTTAAATAACTTGCCCCATACATAGTTAAAAATCCATAAAACCTATCACTTGATGCAACCATTCCAAGAGCATAAGGTAACTTATTAACTTTTTTAACAGTTTCTAAAGCAGATTTCCACTGATTCCATGTCCATGGTGTAGTTTGACCATTTAATGGCGGCGGTAAAATGCCAGCCTTTTCCCACATTGTTTTGTTTATCCACATAGTTTGAACAGTTACTTGATCAGGGACAGCATAAACAACGCCTGTTGCACCCGCAAAAACAGCCATCGATGGTACAAATTGATCTGTAAATTCTTCCGGAGTTAAACCTTCTTGTTCAATATAAGGATTTAAATTTAACAAATATGGCGCTGCTTTCCTAACATAAGCAGTTGTCAATGTTACCAGATCAGGGAATTGATGTCCCAAAATAAGTGTTGTAAGTTTTTCATTAAATGAAGCGTAGACATATGGAGACATTGTTATGTGAACATCGGGATTTAGTTTTTCGTAGGCTTGAACAGCCGCAGTCGTTATAGGATCTGCTGGACCTCCACCCAATATAGTTAAATTGATAACATCAGCAAAAGTAAATCCCGCTATTACAAAAACTAAAAGTATGCCTGTAATCCAAAACACCCTTTTCACAAAAAACACCTCCTTAGAAATTCCCTTTCGGGTTATTTATCGTATTTCCCTTCCAATCTGTTAAACGATCCGTAAGCAACTCTCTCGAACTTCATGGAATCGATCTTGTATATGAAGATCTCGTTTGTTATGTTTACTTTCGCACCAAAAAGATGTCCACCGACTAACTTTTTATCAGGCCCCGCAAGTGCAACGTGAACGTGTGCAAATGGCTTTCCTTCCTTTCTGGCTATGTTTC
>JARVJW010000083.1 GCA_029775955.1 Nitrososphaeria archaeon
CAGTCTGACCTTTCCGCTTGTCTCCCTGCCTTTCTCCCGTATCCTGCTGTTCTTTTCCGCACTAACCATATTATTTACCTTGATCTTCAACATACTTTTTTAACACATTACTTGTCCTATTATAGCTATATGATTATAAATACTTTTGCTCGCTTTTGCTTTGTTGAATTAATTAAAAGTTGGGCTAATTATTTAAAAATTAGGATTACCGATTTAAAATAAATAATCTCTTTAATTAAAATTTGGAACTATTAACAAATTAACTATTTTTTGATATATGCAACAAAGCACTCGCTTTCATCCCATTGCCAAGTCAAGGGGACTTCCCGCTCGCTGAATTAAATTATGTATACAAAAGTATATTACTGATAACGGTATTATTTACTCATTTAAATTTGATAATTTTATCTAAAATTTATTACAATAGGTACAAAAATAATTTGTATGGTTAAAGGGATCCAAAGTCACTTGAAATGAAGTGAAAGCTAAAGCTTCTCCTGGATAAGACCCAGAAGGAAGCGGCTAAAATTGTTGGTGCAACTGAGCGCTATGTGGACGGCAAAGTGGGTGCAGGGCGCTAAAGCAGGCAAGCATACAGGTAAGCCTGCCTATTTGAATGACGGACAGAAGCTTGTTGAAGTTATGCTGAAGGGAGTTGAAAGTTACGGGTTTGAAACTGACATTACTGGAAGGGTTGCCAGGTTAATATATGAAATGCTCAGCATACATCAAGGCCATGTTAGGAGATATTTGGCCTGTCACGAAGCATAGCAAGTAATGAAGGGGCAGTGAAGAGGACAGTTGACACCATGCCCCATAAAGCTGGCTTTTCGCTGCTTATGCCAAATGCGTGGGCACCCAAGGGGTCAACCCCTAGGATCACATGTAATCTGAACTGGAAGTTTTAAGCAATAGGCGGAATATCACCATCAGGAAAACTCTATTTTATGATGTATGACAGCTCTATAAAGAGTTAGCAAGTAGTCCTCAAGCACTCATGATAGACGCACAGGCTGGCCTGAGCCTTTGCCAGCAATATGCTATCTTATCAAGCTTTTTGGTTTTCTGTCAGTTGATTCGTACTCTTCTAGTGAGCATGAACCATATTATCTTCAGCATCTTGTTAGCCACTGCTATTATTGCCTTTTGGTCTCCTCTCCTGCTCCTGATTCTCTCGTAGAAGGACTTGGGTCATGATTTTATATTGTAGATTACACAATTGACGGGCATTCTGGAGCCCTGCTTTGCGGCCATTGTACTATGCTTGATTGATATAAAGCGAGCCCATGATACAAGCTTCTTGTAGTTCTGAAACCTGCTTATATCTCTTGATAAGGAGAGCTGTGTATACATCTATCCCAGTTAGGCTAATAAGCCTGACATCTTCCTTGCCATTGATGCTCTGTCAACCCTTTCCATTTGCCTGGGAACTGTGAATCAGGTAATTGTCAAGCCTGTTCAATGGAAAAAGCCTATTCATCACTTCCTTCAACAATTCATTCCTTTCAGAAGAGGTAAGAGAACTTGAACTTAATCTATAATTGCACCCTGTTCTTGGGCAATACCTTCATAGTGTGCCTGACGAGGGATCTTCTCACTGTAACATAGCTTTCTGGTATAAGAAGGTCAGCTAGTGTCAACCTTGTCGCTCTTTAGTGTGATGGCTTTCAAGGGATGAGCCAACACAACAGGTATGCATCATCTTAGCATGTTCATCCAACATGGACCTGTTGATTCCATAACTACTTTATCATCCATAAATGGTGAAGACAGGTAAGATATACCATCCCTTCGAAGCTGAATTCAGTTATTATGTGTCCATGATTGCAGCTCTGCACCTTTCCTACATCTATACCAACGTACACCTTCATTTCCTAGCTTGCATCAGGCTGCATTCATTCATCTGGGTCCCATTAGCAGCCCAGATTCGTCATCCTAACGGTCGTAAAGACCTGCTAAGGATAAACTGCCAGCCAATATAAGGCGTCTATCATAAAGTCAACTTAGACAACTCCTTTGCGTTTTTAACCCAAAAAAGCAATTGAAGCGTGTCTATGCCGTAAAGCCCACCTTTTATCAGCATGGCCCTCTCCCTGTCAGCATATTTATTCCAATATGGCATAACTGCCAACTTGTATTCCCATTCCAGCAAGGGTGTTCACGTAATATGATTAACTGTTCATTTACAGTGCAAGGACCAAGTCAACTATCTATCGATGATCCGTTAATGGTTCCAGGATAGAATGGGCCTGCCAGGACTTCCTGCAAACCATGCACTCCGAAGCCTTACATCAATAAATCAGTTATCAGCCTCACATATGAACCCTATCCTCCTTATATGAATTGCAATAAGGGCATTTATCACCTGAATCTAAGTGTTGCCGTCATAAAGCTGTGCAAGCTGTATAGGACATGTACTCTGATATCTCCTTATGGTTAGGGAGCCTAATGTCAATACAATGTTGTGCTAACGCTTAAATTATGTTGGAAAAACAATTAATAAATTGGTCAACATGTTTATAAAGGCATCACTCCCAAAATTCTATAAGAAATATTATAAGTTGCCAAAAGACAATTAAATTCTATGGAAGCTACTCCGCCTACACCTGGGACAGATGATGATTATAAAAAGTATTTATCATATATAAAAGATGCGTTGGAAGGTCTGGTTAAAAGGGATAGATTATTGTGGTTTTTCATAATATTTGAGTTCCTTGTTATAGTAACAATGATAGGGGCTGGGCAGCCAGTTCAGGCGTCATCTGCATCTTCTCTGGTTAACGGGCTAAATGCTTCAATACCATATTCAAGTGGAACAGAAGCCATTGCACTTTCTATTTTTAAAAATAATTATACTTTGGCGCTGTTTATGGCTATACCCATTGCTGGGCCCGTGCTAGCAACATATACTTCTTTTAATACTGGTTATGTGATGTCTGCACAGGCCATCGTTTACTCACAGCAGAACCAGATTGCATATAGTGGAATTGACCGCTTTCTTGGCATAATGGTTACACCAGTTTTCTGGCTTGAATTTATATGCTACAGCGCCGCTGTTTTGGAAAGCATTTACCTTGTGCAGTCATTATTTACTGGAAACTTCAGAAAAGAATTTACGAGAGCAATAGTGGTTATTATTGGAATAACTGTTGTGTTGTTTTTAAGTGCACAAATTGAAGCTTTCTTCTACGTTTAACATAATTTTTTTATCAACAAGTCAAAATTTATAAGCATCTTGAGTACTATAATGTTAAAAATGGCACAAAATCGCAGGCCAATTAAAAATATGTTTAAAAACCTTGTAACAATGAAATCAACCTTTCTGGACTGGGTTAGAAACAGCCACGATGATCTTTATAAGTAGCTATAATGTATATGAAGATAAAGGAAATACTGAAGG
>JARVJW010000072.1 GCA_029775955.1 Nitrososphaeria archaeon
AATAGTCATTGACACTGGCTTCGGAATTGTAGAAAGATAGTAATAATATCCTGCTCCTCCTGCTATAACTATTATAACAATCGCAATTACTGCCGCAGTGACCTTTCCTATAGAAGGCCTTTTTTTGTTCATCGTTTTTAGTATAACAAGCCTTAATATAAACTTTTTATGAGCATTAAAATGAATTTTTGTTGAGGGCAGTTGCATTAACAAAACTTATAGTCGCATATGGAAATATTGTTTTATTCCATTATGGCAATTTTGCTATCTATGAGCTTTAGTACTAGCCCATGCACTTACAAAATGTTTGAGCAAGAAAGCCACTGAGCTTGTGATGTGGATGAATTGATGCTGTGTTGAACAAATATTTAAGTGACCTGTAGCTCCAGGAGCTTTTTTTCCTTCCTGCTAGGAATAACTTTCCACAGGACCACAGTTGCGCCCCTTTTTTTCAGGTGAGAGACAAACTTTCCCCGATACTCCTCCCTTATCATGAACACGCCCTTGGAATAGCGTATGTTCCTGATCTTGTCAAGGTTAGCCTTCCTTGATCTGTATCGGGTAGCTCTCATACCGATCACGGTAGAACTTTGAGATCTCTCCCCTGCTCCTGTCATCTCAGAGTGAACGATATCAGGCCATTTTCACAACAACTGGAAGGTTTCTGAGAATATAAATATATGCCTGTTGTATACTATAATCAAGGTGGGGAAAACCTTACAAGGACAGGAGAGACTGGAAGGCATACAACGAGGAACTGGTGATAAGGGGAACTTGATTTCGCTGATCAGTGGGATTCCGAGCTGAAGCGCATGAATCTGGGAAAACGCGGATCTCCATACCGCTTCCCGAAATTATGAAATTTATGATGCTCTGAAAGCAGTATCTTGACTATCGCGGTCTTGCATTGCAAGATCAATGCAGAGTAAGGGGCTCCTGAATACGGCGATTATACAACCATATGGTACCGCATCCATGACATGATACTGGACCTGGACATTGCAGGCCTTGCAACCGACGGTACAGGCATGAAGACAGGCAACGCAGGATCATACAGGATAATGAAGTATAGTGATCCAGATGCAAGGCAGAAGAAGCATCTCATAATCACCGCCGATGTGCGGACAAAGAAGATAAAGGTGTACATAGAGGGTTCAGGTCCATCTGAACCAGAGACTGCGGAGAAGCACTTGAGAGGAATGAAAGTTTGTGCTTTTGTGACGGTGCATTCGATACCAACGATCTCATGCATTTAATAGGAGCCAGGCCGGTCATAAAGGTCAGGAAGAATGCATCCAGTGCAGAGGATCGAAGACGGGCAATAAGGGACTATCAAAGGGAATGGGCGGATCAGAAGCAATATGGAATGAGGTGGCCAGGCACGGAAGGAATATTCTCCGCTGTGAAGAGGAAGTTTGGGGAGAATTGCGTAAGCCGATGTACCACAGGACTGGAAGCAGAGGGATACCAGAGGTTCTGGGCATACGACTACATGAACCAGAGGGCAAAGCAGTTGGTGAAAGCGATGAACTGATCAGAAATCCTAGAAGAGATCTGAGAATGATAAGCACTCTCAGGGATATTTGTTCAACAAAGCACAACTTTATATAAATTTAAATATAAAAAATAGTAAACAGTGGACAGGCCTCGGTAGCATAGACTGGTTAATGCGCTCGCCTCGTAAGCGAGAGATCGCGGGTTCAAATCCCGCCCGAGGCTTGCAAAATCTATTTTTGGAGATCCCGGTGTGAAACATTTCATACTGCATATTACGTTAATTATACATCCTTTGTGGTGACTAAGCAGCAAATTAATCATCGTGCCTGAGGCCACTGTTTAACCATACCTGTATAAAACGGTGAAGCTGCTTATGCTGGTTACATATCTAGGGAGAATTAATGGGGTCAGCTGCTTCCAATGATATTTCCGGAATATCGTACTGACCATTGGAGGAAGTTTATATTAATTCACCTTTGATATACAGTACAACATACGCCCAATAATTGAGGCAATCAACTCAAATAGCTTTAAAGATATATAACATAAAGCAGCTTTGCTTGAAGCGCACTGAGATAGGCTCAATTATGAAGCGCCTGCCAATGAGCCCGTTATACTAAATTACCTGAGCCTAACACCGTTTTCCAAAGCCGTGTTAATCACTAAAATGACTTTATGATAGACGCCTTATGTTAGCTGGCTGTCCATCCCAAACATGGCCTTCACGACCGTGAAAATGATGAATCTGAGCTGATAAAGCAATGGAGCCCGGATAAGTAAATGCAACTGATGCAAGTTAGGAGGTGTACATTGGTGCAGATGTAGGAAAGGTGCAGAGCTGCAATCATGGACCGGCATGGACAAATAACAAATGAGTTCAGCTTCGAAGGGATGGCATATCTTACCTGTCTTCACCATTCATATATGATATTTATGAAATCAACAGGTCCATATTGGATTAACATGCTAAGATTTTGCATACCTGCTGTGCTGATTCATCTCTTGAAGACCATCTGCCAGAATAAAGAGTGACAAGGTTGACGCTAGCTAACCTTCTAATGACTTATACCGGAAAGCTATGTTCCAAAGAGATAAGGTATTTAGTAAGGCACAGACTGTCAAGGTATTGACCAAGAACAGGGTGCAATTATAAATTAGTCTCAAGTTCTCTTCGAAAAGGAATGGTTGAAGAAAGTGATGAATGAGCCTTCTCCATTGGGCAAGCTTGACAATTACCTGATTCACAGAGCCTAGGCAAATAGAAAGGGTCGATAGGGCATCAAGATGTCCAGGCTTATGAGCCTAACATAGATGTATACATAGCTTATCAAGATAAGAGATATAGGCAGGTTTCAGAACTGCAAGCTTGTATTGCTTTGCATCAATCAGGCACGATGCAATACAATAGCCACATAAGCAGGGCTCCAGAATGCCAGGCAATTGTGGAATCAGCAATATAAAATCATGACCCAAGTCCTTTAACATAATCAAGGGCAGGAGAGGAGACCAAAAGGCAATAATAGCAGTGGCTAACAAGGTGCTGAAGATAATATGGTTCATGTTCACTAGTGTATGAATCAACTGACGGAAACCAAAAAGCTTAACAGGATAGCATACTGCTGGTAAAGGCTCAGAACATCCTGCGGTGCATCTATCATTAGTACATAAGCTAATGAAACCCTAAATAAATTATTCTAAATGAGTGAAATGCTATACTTGTGGAAGTACTAATATTAGCAAAAAGCTTAAATTTTCCTTCAAGAAAATTATTTACTTTGAATTCAAAAACAGTAATTGGATATGTAGTAGTAGCTATCATTGTAGGCATTGTAGTGAGCGGTGGATTCATATTTTAC
>JARVJW010000041.1 GCA_029775955.1 Nitrososphaeria archaeon
AGTGCTGCTGTCAACCAGCAAATCGTTAGCTTGGTGAATACATGCCTACGGGAAGGGCAGCAACAACTTTAGGGGTTAGTAGTTTACTTTAAGTCTTCCTTTTTCACGTTCAATAAATCTTGTAAGTGAAACGCCAATTAGCCTCGTATAATTTCCTTTTGCATTCGCTATTATATCCATTGCCAATTTGGGAGCCCAATTGATTATATGTTTGTTCACAAAATTGTTGGCCTCCTCAACCTGCTGAACAAAATAAAGAAATGAGACAAATTCCATTTCAGTAGAGATATGGTCTGGCAATTCCTTCTGTGGATGAATGCCATACTTTGAGTAAAGCTGCATGAGATTTCCTACAACCCTGCCGTAAATTGTTCTTTCGGTGTACCATGATTCGTATGGTGGACACTTGAGCTCTCGGAAATCGTTAACCATGCATGATGTATATTCTGTGATAAGCTTTTCATTGTCATCATGTTCAAGGATATCTGATAATTGCAAAATTTCTGAACCATATGGCCTGCTGCTCGCTTGGGCTGCTAACTCTTTAACATCTGAAGAATATTTTGGACCTAACATAATGTAAGAAAAAATCCTGTAATCAGCAGAAACTGACCTGTAATCAGACATCATGAGAGGCACCTCGTGGCCTGAACTGTGCATTCATACCCAGCATCATTTTAAATGAATATTCTGACCTGTGTTTCTGACATCGTTCCAGCCATTCATCATCCACTGGTATTCCCTTTTGCTCCATTACTTCTTTTACATGGTTCAACGATTTCTTTGAACCCACTGGGGCCCCGCACACCCTGCACTTAACCATGTAATCTTCGGCCAATGTTTTCCTTTCTGACTGCCCCCTGTTAACCGATATTACCTTTGATTGCTTATTGCATGATGCAGGACACACGTTGACGCATATTTTACAGCCAATGCACTGGGCAGGCTCAAATGTCAGCATTGACCTTTCTCCATTATACTCAATTTTTAAGGCGGAAGTTGGGCACCATTTAGCGCAGCTTTCACACATGGTGCACGAGTCATCATCAACCGTTACATTATAGAACAACAAACTGCTCATATGTTGATGACTATCTAAGATGGTTTTTCTCAGCTCAGCCCGATTTGCTATATTTTGCAGATTTAATGAAAAATCCTTAATAACCCCCGGTTCTTGATTCCCATCTGGAATCTCAAGGGTTATCCCCCCGATTAATGAATTTATCTCCTTTACTATGCCCTTTAATCCATCCAGGTTGCTTTGAAGTTCACATCCTGGGCACTTTAGAACAAGTTCCCCAGAACCCCTGAGTGCCAGTACATCTTCTGCTGACAACATAGCAAGGCATGGCACTTTTAATGATTCCCCCGTATGCTTATAGCATGAGATAACCTTTTTTCCTTTAATGTGAGTTTGGTCATAAATTGATTGCTGCGGTGCTGACGGAAACTGAATTGCACTCATTGGGCAGACACTGGTGCAGAGGCCACATACACTGCACTTGCTGTAATCTATATTTATTCCTGATTTTATATCGATATTGATTGCACCATATGGACATGAATCCTGGCACAATGTGCAAACGCGATAAAGGCCCCTGCATTGATCTGCAATATAAACTGGCTTATCTATTCTGTCCATACCAACTTTTACTGATCCCTTTATGACTTCCCTCCTGCTGACTGGCACCGTAACTTCCAGTTCCGCAGCCATATCAGCTACCCAATTATGCTGGAGCATAGCAATATTTTGCTCCATAAGTTGGTTATCCCACCTGTAATCAACAACCCTCATAAGCAATGGATTGACTCCTGCTTTGAGTGCAGCCTCCCTGTACAGTTTTAAGTGACTTTCGTCATAAACTCCCACAATAACTATAGCCTTTGCATGAAGGTCCTTTATGGAATTTGACAGCTCAGAAGGGTCGCATGTTTTGATGCCAGATGATGGGTTATGTAAGCAAGAGTGCCTTAACACACCTATCTTATTTTTTATAAATGGTGTAGCAAACATTGAGTCCATTATAACGTCATCTGAATATCCACAGGTGTTTAGCCTTTTCATCCTCTTCAAGCGGGAATATTAGAGTTCCGAGAGCGTACAAGCTGGGCCACAGCACAGCAGCCCCTATAAACATGAGGATCAAGCCTGTAGATGGGAAGTAGGTGTAGTTGGAAATTTGGAGAGTAACCCAGACGTAAGGCCTGAGCTCCTGGGGCAAAACTATGAGTGAATACTTGCTCATGAAGCCTCCAATCAGGAGAAAAACCGCCGCAGATATGGCTGCCCATGAACTCTTTTTAATATAGCCATAGACGGAAAGTGCCAGTGGAACAAAAATACCTAAAAGTATTTCAATTGCCCAGAAGACAATAGCGTCGCTCCCGAAGAGCAATGCCTGATATACAGGCCATACTGTTTCCCTGCTGTACCACGCTGAGATTATTATCCATGTTAGATACATCAAGTAAATGGGAATGATGATAAGGTAAACTTCGCTAAAATAGCGGCTCATAAAGGATTTGATGTCGTTATCTTTACGTTTAACTACATAGATGAAAAGTGACTGCCCAGCAGCCCCTAACATTATCGCGCTCATTATAAAGTATATGGTAAGCCAAGAGCCGTACCAAGCTGGCATTGATATAAGGCTTCCAAAAACTTCTCCCAGGTTACTGTGAACCGCTACTGTAGCTATAAGGACCAGGATAGCTATCGCGAGCTCCAAGTACTTGATTCTTTTAAGCAAAGCCCATGATTCCACCAATATCATGTAGAGCACCTCTATAACCAGCATGATCGCAAAAAAAGAGTAGAGGGCAGCCATCCAAGCTATCCTTGAGGATATCCTAAAGAACAAAAATATATAGGTGAAGTCAAAGGGCTTAGCTAAGCTAAACAGGACAAGCAACCATGCTGAAAAGATAGTTGAAAGGGAGAACCATGCTCCATACTTTATTATCCTTTTGTATTCCCCATTGGGTCCACTGTAACCAAATATAGTGTACATGCTGTTCACTATGCTTGAACCTGTAGCTATAAGGGCAAAGTAAGTGTACCCCACGACGTCAAGGCCCCATGGCACGTCAAAGACCTGCTCCTCTATTTGATTAAGATTGTAACCATAGTACGCCATTCCCAGGGCTAACAGCACAAGTACGATAGAAATTGCAGCTATGGTGATTTTCTTTATTTTCCACATTTTACTGTTCACCGCCACTCTGTAGTGTGCTTGACCTATTTCCAAATACATACCTCACCTTAGCCCCAACCCCAAGCTCAGGGTTTATTTGTACTGCCTGGTCAGTGTTGAACAGCATTGAAACTTCACTGTTTGGATTGTCAAGGCAGCCGAAGACCCTTGCGCCCCCCACACATGCTCTTACACATGCTGGCGTGTTTGTGCCATCCGGAGCTGTAGTATAACAGAAAGTGCACTTGTCCACATGAGGCACAACATTTATCGTGTTTTCCCCATAGTATTCCTTTGCCTTCTCTATGTCTTCACTAGTATACATGTACCTAGCTCCAAATGGGCACGCTTCAACACAGTACTGGCATCCTATGCATTTATACTCGTCAACGACCACAATTCCTCCCTCCACTATCTGCGTAGCTCCAGTGGGGCACACGTAATAGCATGGTGGGTTTTCGCATTGCATACACAATCTGGGAACAAACATCCTTTGACTTTCAGGATAACTTCCTACTTCCATGTCCTCAACGTGAGTCCTCCATAATTCTTCCCAGAAGGGGGTTTGGTTCTCAAGCGTGCATGCAGCTACACACGCATCACAGCCAAAACATTGGTCAACCTTTATTACCATTCCCCAGTTTTTGCACTTTTCCGTGTTTCCAAATCCCTGATACGGGTTCTGTTGATTGCTCACTTTCAATCACCGTTTGTGTTATCAGATTCAACGCTCTGCTGTGAAGGTAGCTCTGATGTTGATTGCGCAGCAGCAGTAAAGGCACTCACTTCTGTAGCTGTTGCTTTCCTGACAACGACCGTGAACTGCTCTACCATTCTGTGGCCTGTAAGCGGGTCATAACTCATAGTCCACATGTTGGTAACCGCCTTGTTACCAAAACTTGCCAACGACTTTATTGAATAACTCTGCGCAGGATTTGATTGTCCCCATGCCATTGGCACACCAACAGTATCTGGCCTGATCAATTCTGTCAAATGTACCCTGGCTGCTATCTGTGCACCTGTGAGCTTGCTTGTAAGCACTATCCAGTCTCCCTCACTCAGCCCCATTTGCTGTCCCACTTCGCTGTT
This sequence comes from Nitrososphaeria archaeon, assembly GCA_029775955.1. Taxonomy (GTDB): domain Archaea; phylum Thermoproteota; class Nitrososphaeria; order Conexivisphaerales; family UBA164; genus KM4347-05. Next base: position 4,284 of record JARVJW010000041.1, read on the forward strand.
CATCCAGATGTACTGCAATATATTTTTGTGGTAACTGTAAGATGTTAGAGCGTACAGAACAGGTATGTCAGCAGTATAAGTGTACGCGATCTGTGGAACCTTGTATTCAATGTAGAAGAACTCAGGAGGATTGGGCTCAAACGCAGGATCGTTATATGGTTGCTGTGGTTGCTGATACACGCCGGGTTTTACAGCATATCCTGCGTTCCAATTCGGCGGCACATACTGAAGAAGTGGGTCCCACGTTATATCATATCCAAAATTCTTCACCACATAATAGTAAAGTATGCTTGAAAATACCTCTATCCTGCCAGTGGGCAGGCCTGCAGGCATATCCCATGGCACTCTCATTTTGTTTGCCACATAATCGTCCCACGTATTTACAGTTATAACACCCTGACTCTTCAGCTGACTCAAAACCTGCTCTGATGTGATGTTTAATTGGGAAGCTATAATTGAACTTTGAACGTCGTTAAATGCCTTTCCAACAAATTCGCCAGATGCAGGATAAGACCCAGTAGAATTTAGCTGGTCTAAAAATGGCTGCATCTCTTTTTCCATAGCGCTGATAAGTTGGTCAGCGGGAAGGCCTGACGCGTTTGCCATAGCTGTAACGTACTGCTCAAAAAATCCTAGTTCGTATGAAAGCAGGACAAACAGGTCAAGCTCAGGCACAGAAGCCGGGTAAACGCGGGGGATGGCCTGCCACCTTTTCCTGTAACCTGAATCGGTTGTTGCCCCCCTGCCTGTAATTGGTTCATCCCTTTCAATATAAGTGGCATCAGGAAGTATGACATCAGCATATAGCGCAGTGTCTGTGGGAAGCACGTCAATCATAACTACAAATGTGTCACTGAGCACCTGCTTCCATTCAGATTCCTGCATGTCCTTTGCTGGATTGACACAACAGGTCATAACCATCTTTATATTGTAAGGCTGGTTGTTCCATTGAACATTATTGTTTAAAGCTTCATATATCCCAGTGTCAGGGAACAGGGAATATATTGCTGCTGGCTTAAGTCCCTGAGAAGTGAGCGTTGAATTATAAGCAGATGCTACAGCAGGGTACCCGTGTTCCCAGAATGAAGGGTTGTTAAATGCCTGTACTATTGCAACATACAGCATCATCTCCCCTGGCAATTTGAGCACTGGCACTGATGAAAGCACCTCTGGCCTCTGGATAAGGATCCCCGGCTTTGCTGCTCCAGAGCTTACGGCAGAATTGTAAGCCTGATACAGCTGATAAGCTGAATCTCTCCAGGCACCGCTGTAAACCCAGCCACCCCTAACGTCTATGCTTCCCTTGAGAGCCATTATTATAGCTATAGCTCTCCTCCATTGGGTTGTGTAACTCCCCTGCTGCCCTTTTAATCCTGATGCAATTTCTACTGGGCTCGCTGTTGAAACTTTATTATAAAATTGTTCAAGAAGGGAACCGCCTATACCAGCTACATTTGAAACATAACTTGTGTTAAAACTTGATACGCGGCCAGCAAGAAATTCAAACATAGTGCTAAGGCTCTTGCCATCAGCTTGCAGGCCTGAAGTATGTAGCGCAGGCATTATCAGGTTCCCGTCGACAGAATAGGCATTGGTATTGGTGTATGGCGGAACATCAACAATTTGCCCTGATATTTCGTCAAATACCTTAAAAGATTTAACTGTGCCATCATCATATAACGAAACATAGGGCGTTATAACCCCATTTTCCTCATATGCAAGGAATGGAGAGTTTGTATAATATCTGACAAACTCATCATCATAATAATCGTTGCTTATTATATAATTTATAAGGCCCATCGCAATTGCCAGGTCGCTGCCTGGCTTTACTGGGAGCCACATGTCAGCCTTTGATGCTGATTCGCTGACACGAGGGTCAATGACTATCACGTAGGCGCCATTTGCAAGGCCCATACCAAACCTTGACCCCTTGTTCACAAATACGCCAGTAGGATCACCATTATTGCCCCATATAACTATAACCGACGAATGTTCAAAGTCATCCACAAGGTCTTTCCCATGAATGTCAAATGTTCCAATTGTAAGGTTTAACCCTAAATGCTCACCGAAGAGGCATGGCTGCATTGGGCTTCCTGCAATATTTGGAATCTGGGAGCCAAAGGCAAAGGGTATAAATTCTGGCCTATAATTTGCGCATGGAATTGCTCCGCCGCCAAGAACCATTTCCCAGGGCTTGACATCTAGATCCTGCATTTTCCCCTTTATGTAGCTAATTGCTTCACTCCATGTGGCCTCCTTAAATGCCCATGTGCCCTTTGGCCCGGTTCTTATGAGAGGTACCTTTATCCTGTCCTTATTGTAAGTTATCATTGTACCGCTTCTCCCCCTTGCGCAAAGCTTTCCGTAATTTAACGTTGAAAGGGGATTGCCGTCAATTTCTGTTGCCCTTATATAATTCCCCTTCTGCTCTATATTTACAAGCGCGTCGCACACTGACGAACATATGCCGCACATTGTTGGGACATAAGAGAATAAGTAACCTGGCTGGTACTGCTCGTCGTCAACCTGCATGGAAAAAAGTGTAAATTTAAATTTGCCCTCTGATGCGGCAACCGCATAAGCTGCACCTGCTGCAACTGCAGCAACTCCTGCAATTTTAAGGAAGTCCCTCCTGGATACAGTAAAATTTCCACCATCATTTTTATCAGTGGACATTGCCGATAATGTACATTTGTGCGGCATTATTATACTTTATTGCACATACATTGCAATATTTTTGTTAAATTGGTCAAATGTTCTACTTTCTACCATTTATGAATGACTTTGCATGCTGTAAAAAATTATTTCTTATGAAAATTATGGTGCCATTTGAAGAAATTTGTGGAGCTCTTGGGTTGTTTGCTTGAAATTTGGCAATAAGTTTAAAGGCTATAAGGGATAATATAATTATGCTGGAAACTTGCATTATGGTGATTATAATTGACTGATGTCATTTCTTCATTTAATTTTGACACAAAATTTGAAGAAATAAGCAGCTATGGTGATTCAAAATTTTACAAATATGGCAATGATGAATATGTAATTGATTCAGAGGAAGGCCGCAGAATAGCTTCTGATCCATCAGTTTGCGGAATGCCATTTGAAGAAGCAAATTTGAAAATGGCTCGCTATGCTGTAAAGTTCATGAAAGAGCTTGGATTGCTGGATGAAAAGTTGGTTGTTCAGCATGTGCTCAGGGCATCGCTAGGCTATAGGATAAAAGATGCATTGCATGAAGCTGGTAAGGAATTTGCTGAAACTTGGACAAGGCCAGTATATTCGTATGTTTCATACAGAACTCACACGGTAGATGACCTGTCAATTATCTATGACTCACCAACTAGCATTCCTGTATCCGGGAAGTTTTACCTGCTGAAGCCTGACACTGAGGCAAGCGGCTTTACTTCCCTGAAGGTGCTAGATAATTTCTTCAGAAAGTGCAAACAGGATTGTCAGGTGAAGGGAGTTGTGCTGTATGGCTTCATTTCAAGGGTTGCTATGGACAGGGTGAAAAGTTATCTGGCAAGCAGGGGAATCCAAACAATTTCAATAGCCATAGAAAACATAACATCACTGTCAGAAAATGGCTATGATATGCCACTTTACGGCATCGATGAGCAGGCCTACAGCTCTCGTGGAACAAAGGCAAAACTTGCATCAGCAACTCCCATGCCTGTTCTTCAATCCATGCTTGGCAGCTATTATCCGGGAATGGACCAACCGGGGGATTGGTCTGACAGGCAGGTCAGGTTATATGATGGGTCAGCATGGAACGAGGTTGACCTGTTAGTGCACCTGAACAGGAGCCTTAAGATGCTGGAGAGAATGAGAATTATTAACAGAATAGAGGGGTGGTACGGTGAAACTCATGAAAAAATCTATAGCGAATTAAAGAACAAACTCTACGTTGAAATACAAAAAAATTCGGGTTAATTTACCAAGCCTAACTGCTGCTCATTATTAGTATTGCCATAACGATGCCATATATTGCAACTGCTTCCCCCAGCGCAACCATTATCAGCGCAAAGGTCCTTATTTCCGGCTTATCAGGGTGCTCACCCACGGCTGCCACAGCAGCTGCACCTGCCCCTGATATTGCAATGCCTGCCCCAAGTGCAGCGAGCCCAAAAGCTATTCCTGCGCCCAGAGTTCCAAAACCCTTATCTGTCAGAGATTGAAGCATTAACACTAATAATATCATCATTATCATTATTTATTTCCACTCTCCAGCGATTTAAGCTTTTTCATGTTCCTTTCCTCTATTTGCTGGTATTCAGCATCTGCCATTTTCTTTAACTCATCCACCTTTTCCTTAAGCTTTTCCTTCGCATCATCAAATTCAGACAGATCCTCTCACCAGCTTTTCCCTGACCTTTTTAATTCTTGTCAGCTCTTCTCGTTCCCTTTCTTCAAGCACAAAGGAAATGTACGATATTTTTTCCTGATGCTCTGGCACAGCTATCCTCTCTATAGCGTTCATCAATCTATCAGTATCCTTTAAGTCCTTAATAATCTTGAGCACAAGGTTCCTAGTCCAAGCAGCTTCCACCAAATTGCTCATCAACTTTTCACCCCTAATTAAAAATTCCAACATGCTGCCTGTATATGGAACCATCCAATTGTTCTGGTGCCCAGTTATTACAGTAAATTTTACATCCATGAAGCGGTCACTGCCTGCGCTTATCTCCAGCTTTCCTTCCTGAATTATTGAAAGCAATGTTAGCTCGCATTCGCCAATTTCTAAATAGAGCCTTTGGAATGCCTGATATGCTTCTGAAAGGGAAGCAAGATACCTTGAAACTGATTCTGTTGCTTCATCAGTTTTTTCAGAAAGCCTCTGTATAAGCACATCCTTCTTCGTGGAAAGTATTTTGTCCACAACTTCAGTTGCCTGTAACTCCTTTTTTTCATTAATAAGCTCAGACTTAGATATTATGTTTTTGAACGACATTTAAATGCACCTCCTTGCTTTTTTCACTTATGTTTGTAAGCTCACTATCCGGCAACGCAGAAATTACATCCCATGCCACGTTAAGTGTTGTTTCTATGTCCCTATTTTCATAGTGTCCCTGATTCATAAATTTTTTCTCGAATTTGTCTGCAAAGTCAAGGTACTTTACAGATGAGGCCGGAATGCCCTCCCTTCCAACTATCTCCACAAGCGACCTTACCCCGATTGCCTTTGAATATGAATTGTAAAGCTGGTCGCTCAGCTCCTTGTGATCAGCCCTTGTCTTGCCCTCACCCACCCCGTCCTTCATGAGCCTGCTAAGGCTCATCAGCACATTCACAGGAGGATATATTCCTCTGTGGTAAAGGTCCTTGTCTAGCACAACCTGCCCTTCCGTGATATAAGCTGTAAGGTCTGGTATTGGATGAGTTATGTCATCCCCAGGCATTGAAAGTATTGGCAACTGAGTTAGGCTTCCGATTTTGCCTGTAACTTTGCCAGATCTTTCAAAAATAGTTGCCAGGTCCGTGTAAAGGTATCCAGGGTAACCCCTCCTGCTTGGCACCTCCTCCCTCAGTATGCTTATTTCCCTCAGGGCCTCCCCGTAGTTTGTCATGTCAGTCAGGATCGTAAGCACATGCAGACCCTGTTCAAAGGCTAGGTATTCAGCTGCAGTTAGGGCTATCCTTGGCGTTACAATCCTTTCTATTGCAGGGTCCTCAGCAAGGTTGAGAAACAGGACACTCCTCTTGAGCGCTCCAGATTCTTCAAGCTCCTTTCTAAAAAACATTGCAGTGTCTGCAGGAACACCTATTGCACCAAATACAACTGCAAACTCCTCGCCAGTAGCTATGGTTGACTGCCTGGCTATCTGGGATGCCAACATGTCATGAGGAAGGCCTGAACCAGAGAATATTGGCAGCTTCTGACCCCTGATGAGACTCAGCATGCCATCTATGACCGAAACTCCAGTCTGAATAAATTCGTCAGGATATTCCCTTTTATAAGGATTTAAAGTCATACCATTGATATCCCATTCTTCAACGCCAACAGGCGCCGGCATGCTGTCAAGAGGCCTGCCCAGCCCATCAAACACCCTTCCAAGGAGCTCATTTGATACCGGAAGTTCCAGAGGCCTGCCCAGAAACCTTATCCTGGAATTATTGCTTGATATTCCCTGCGTTCCTTCAAAAACTTCCACAACAGCTGTATCTTGGCTTGCCTGCAGAGACCTGCCAAGGCGCTTCTCGCCGCTGTTTAATTCTATTTCCACCAGCTCTTCATAGCCCAGCTTTCCATCAGTCCTGATGACCATTATTGACCCCCTTATGCCCAGCACGCTGCTGTATGATATGGAGCCGCTCACATTGACGTCACCTTTTTCATCAACTCCTCATATAATTTATCACTGGTGAGGTTATATCTTGCCCTTAAAATTTGCATATATGCCTCTCCAGATTTCAGCTGCTCAACGGTGGAGCCCCCCTGAATTTTTTCACGGCCCTTCTGGTAAAATGTTATTATAAGTTTCAATAGTTGATATTGAGATTTTGGTGCCGTGTATCTGTCAACCTCATGGTATGCGCTCTGCTTGAGAAAGCCATCCTTTATTATGCTTGCTGTTTCAAGCACTAGCTTTTCCTCTTCTGGAAGGACCTCGGGCCCAAGCAACCTGACTATGTTCCTCAATTCATCTTCCCTGTAGAGTATATCAAGTGCCTTTCTCTTTATTTCAGAAAAATCAGAAGCAATGTTGCCTGCCCACCACCTTTCAAGCTGCTCTGAATATGCCGAATAACTGGAAACCCAATTGACGGCCGGGTAGTGCCTTGAGTATGCCAGATTTGGGTCAAGCAGCCAGAATGCCTTTACATACCTTAGGGTATGGGTAGTAACTGGCTCTGTGAAATCGCCTCCTGGAGGGGAAACTGCCCCTACAACTGACACACTTCCAACATCACCTCCTAGCGTCCTGAAGACGCCAGCCCTCTCATAGAATGACGCTATCCTTGATGCAAGGTATGCAGGATAACCTTCTTCCGCAGGTATTTCTTCTAACCTCCCACTGATCTCTCTCAGCGCCTCAGCCCACCTGCTCGTTGAGTCAGCTAGAAGCAACGCATCATAGCCCTGATCTCGGAAATATTCTGCCATTGTTATTCCCACATATATGCTCGCTTCCCTTGCCGCAACTGGCATGTTGCTGACATTTGCCACCATCACCGATTTTTCCATGATTGGCTTGCCTGAAATTGGGTCGTTAAGCCTAGGAAACGTTTTCAGAAGGTCAACCATTTCGTTTCCCCTTTCCCCACATCCAACATACACTACAACTTTCGAGTTTGCCCACGAAGCTATCTGGTGCAATAGGACTGTGTTGTGATAGATCACCGGCCTGACGCTTCCGCCAACAAAGCTCTGCCCTTTAGGGACAACCAGGTCATAAACATCAAACTTGCCATATTCCACTTTTACTTCCTTTATCCTATCAGCTTCAAGCCCCCCAAGCATCCACTTAGCAGAGGGCTCTACCAATCTGTCGCCAGGCTTCAGGAGAAATGCAGGCGTTTCTTTCATTCCATTTTTAGTTATCATCCAAAGCCTGTGTGCAGGTGTAACAACCACTTCCCTGCCGTTAGCTGTGCTTATCCTAATCATTGACCTGCTCCTGTCCCTGAAAACGGCCGCTGATTCTGAATGCCCAAGCGCACCATTTTTTAACGATATAACACCCACGCTCAGGCGCCTTGCGTTTCCCCCATTTGAACTTATTTCTTCATTTCCCATTGCCCACAGCTCAGCCAGGCTCACTGCTCCCAGGTCAGTGAAAACGTGTTCTTCAGGAAGGAGGCACTTGCCTGTGCCGAAACCGCCAGGCACTGCAACAGACCCTCCCTTTGCAATTGGAAAAAATGAATCTATCACCCGCTGCCCAGTTATCAGGGGATCTGAGCTTGGCACCCTGTCTGAAAATGGCCTGGGCACCCTGACAGGCCATTTTTGAACCATCGAAATGTTGCGCTTTTTATCCCCATCATTTATTTCAATAATGTTATCGTTCACTGTGTATTCACCCTCAGGCTCAACTTCCGCTACCTGGCCGCTTATGCCTGGAGGAATCATTATGTAGTGCCTTATCAGGTCGGTTTCATCTACAAAACCAACCTTTGCGCCCCCACTTACCTGGTCACCTTTTTTAACTGAAGGTATAAACTTCCACCTTTTTCCAGCGTCAATTGGGTCAGCTGAATAACCCCTGGTTATCGTGTGCCCCTTAATAAAGCTGAGCGGCCTCTGCAATCCATCATATATGTTTCCCATCATGCCTGGGCCAAGCATGACTGATAACGGCGAACCAAGCCCAACCACCGGCTCGCCAGGCCTTAAAGCCGTAGTAAATTCATAAACTTGAATGTACGCGCTGTCTCCTTCAAGCCTCACTACTTCACCTATGAGGCCCAGTTCCCCAACCTTAACCATCTCATTCATGAGCGCCTTTGCCATTCCCGATGCCTTTACAACGGTCCCCCTGATCTCAGATATCTTACCCTTGATCGGCACTGTACCCAACCTCCTTCCTTATCTCCCTCTTCAGATTTCTCTTAATTCCATTTACCATATCAAATATTGAATATGAAGCTGTCATGCTGCCCTTTTCAATTGCAAATCCCCTGGCAAAGGTAGCCTTGCCCTTCACCTTAACTCCGTATTTCTCAGCAAGCCCTTTTATGATATCTTCATCGTCAAAACCATATAACACTGAAGCACTACTGCCAAACGCCTTAAGCGCCCTTTTAAACATTGAATCGAGTATGTTCTTATAATCATGGTCATGTAAAATGTCATCAACAACTTCACTTATCAGCCTTTCCTGAAGGCTGTCCTCGGCCCTGGATACAAGCTTCTTGGATTCCAGCTCCTGCTCTGACACCATTGAACTTCTTATCCTGGAAAGCTTCATCCTGGATTCTTCCCTCAATGCTTTCTCTTCGACCACTGCCTTTTCCATTTCCCCTTTCAACTCTTCAATTGCTGCTTCAAAAGCATGATCTAAAACTTCCATTGCCCTTTTTCTCTCCTTCTCTATGACCCCTTCAATTTCATTCAACTAATCCCGACCTCATTGCCCTCATTATTTCAGACCTTACACCCTCAGGCGTTTCCTTTACATCAAACGGTGGGTCAACAAGCAGGATCGGATTGGGGGACCGCGTCATGAGTTCTCTGGCTTCGCTCTCAAATCCAGCAAGAGATTCCCTGTCCAGACATATCAATGCATAGTCCATTGACCTTTTTTCAGCTTCATAAAGGGCATTGGCGCCGTTAAGTTCAACCCCTATGAAACCCATGAACCTAAAGAATGTAACGAACCTTTTTCCGCCTATTGCCAAAGCCTTCAATGTATATGATTTTATAACGATTGTTTTTAAAAACTTTTACCCAAGATATTTCATTAACAAATATTATTCTTGCAAATTTTGCAAAAAACATGCGTTTGGATAACAAAAAATGTAAATGAAAGTCAGGTCAATTAAAAGTCTATCCCGAGCTTTGCCAGGTACCCCTGGTCATATATGTGCTTTACCTTCTTCATTTCAGTAACGATATCTGCCTTTTCTATCAACTTTTCCTCAGGTCCGCAGCCAGTTACAATGACATTGGTATTTTCGCTGCGGGCATCCAGCGTGGCAATTAATTCATCTATTCCTATGAGCCCGAGCTTCACAGCGCAATTAACTTCGTCAAGTATTATAAGGAAGTATTTGCCTGATCTTAGCGCATTACCTGCAAACTCAAGGGTTTTCTTCGCAGCCTTTTTGTGCTCTTCAATACTTTTCCTGTCATTCATGATGCCCACAAAGCCAGAGCCGCCGACGTACAACTCAAGGTTTGGCACGCTAGAAAAGAACTTGCCCTCACCGCTAGCCTTATTGCTCTTGATAAATTGAACCAGAAGTACGCTGTATCCGTTTCCTACAGCCCTTATAGCTGCGCCAAACGCCGCAGTTGATTTGCCCTTACCGTCACCGTAATAAAATATCAATTCGCCCCTTTTAAGTGGTTTCACGGAAATGTAAATGTAAATGCATCTAAAAGGTGTTCTGCCATTTTTTTAGGGGGAAGTCCCGTTAGCAAAGGTACTGCTTTCATCATGCAGGTGATGACTAGCGCCACAGTGTGCGCATCTGGCCAACATCCCCAAGCTCATCTTTTTAGCCGGCATTTGTAAAATTTGCTTTCAGCTATTTTAGCAGATTTACAACGTAAAAACTATTAAAATTTCCATAATAAGATCCGTCAACTGCTTTTACCCACTTTGGCAACCTGTCATTGCGCTTATCCAAAATCGCAAATGGCCCGTAATCAGGGACATTTAACGATTTTAAGTTGGAATTGCGCAGCTCTTCCACCCTTTGTCTCAGCACATTTATGGCTAAAGAAATATCTTCTGTCGGAGCGGGAAAGGCTGATGGCATAACTCCAAAAATTGAAAATGATCGCTTTAGTGTTTTTTCCACAGTATCCTTTTCGCCAATAATTGCAGCTGTTTCCCAGGGATAGCCAACGGTGCCCGGCAGACCGTAAACCATGATGGATTTTCCGCTGACTTCCGGCATGTCAGAAAACTTCCCCTTTATGCCAATTTCTGAATATGTAATGTCAATTAGCACTGGCATGTTTTCAGCAATCCTGCTAATTTCTGCCTTATCCTCATAGTTGATTCCGTTTCCAAATATGCTTGGCAGCTTCATGATCAGCGTACCAGTTTTCAAAAACTTCAAAGCCTGACCTATTGAGATGTGCCTGTAGGGCCTAGAGCCAGTTATCCAGAACACCTGGTCTATTGACCTGCCAATGGGCTCAATTATGTTAGCGGCCCTACCATATCCAAATTCAATGGCCCATGAAATAATTGCGGTCCTTCTGCCCTGCACAAAGCCAACGTCTAATCCCCCAATGCCTGGCACTGTACTTTTAATATAATTTTCCAAGTTGGACCTGCCCCACAAAGTCATGCTGCGCAAAGCTGAAATTCCCTCAATTTCAACATCTTCGTAAATTGTTTTCATAGGAAATTGCCCCTGGAATTCAAGTGAATCCTGAATTAGGATGGAAAAGAGCCTGCCCTCGTTTCCAACATTAGCATTAAAGCTTTCCATGAGTAGTTTCTCCTGTTGGTAATCCTCAACCTGTATTTTCATTGCCTTCTTCCTACTGCCTATTTTAGCCGAAACTGACCTGCGGTTATAAAAATTTTCAAATATGCCTGCCATTAGCTTGCGAGCCTTCTCCCTGATTTCCACAATTTCACGATCATTCACTTTTTGACATCCTCCCACCCTTGAAAGGTGCGGGTTTTCCAGCTCACTTTATAAATCCACCCCTCATTGCAAGGTCAGCAATGGTAAACGCGGTCATAGCTTCAACTATGGGGACCGCACGTGGTATAACGCACGGGTCATGCATGCCCTTCAGCTGCAGGTCACCATCTGTCATTGTTTTAACGTTTACCGTTTTCTGCACCTTATATATTGAAGACACTGGCTTAAATGCAATTCTTGCTACCAGGGGGAGCCCTGTGCTCATGCCGCCCAGCACGCCTCCTGCATTGTTTGTTGCTGAAGTAACCTTTCCATCAACAATCCTGAACTGGTCGTTGTTCTGGGAGCCCCTTAACTGGGATGCCTTGAAGCCTGCACCAAACTCAACACCCTTTACAGCAGGTATTGAAAAAAATGCCTTTGCTAGCTCAGAATCAATTGACGAAAATACAGGCTGACCTATCCCTACAGGCATTCCCTGAACTATAACTTCAATGACCCCACCCACGCTGTCCCCATCCCTCCTTGCAGCAAGTATTTCATTCTTCATATCAGCGTCGCATTCATCAACAGGGCATCTGGTTTCAAACATGTACCTCTTCGATGCGCTTTCAAAGTCCAACTCCCGGCACTCCACGTTTCCTATCCTCCTTGTATAAGCTGCTATCTCCACCCCAAGCTTTCTTATCATTGAAGCAGCTATTGCACCAGCTATTACAAAGCCAACCGTTATCCTGGCGGAAAACCTGCCTCCACCACGGTAATCGTTATGTCCGTTATACTTTATATAGGCAGGGTAATCAGCGTGCCCAGGCCTCACCCAGCCATTTTCAATGAAGTCATAGAATTCATCTCTTCCACCAGTATTTTTAACTACAGCAACGAGAGGGGCCCCAGTAGCAACCCCTTTGTAAACGCCTGCGATAAATTCTACTTTTTCCTCCTCCTGCCTAGCACTTGAAAGAATTGACTTGCCAGGCTTCCTCCTTGCCAACCATTCGTATATTTCCGCCACATCTATTGGCGTTCCGGCTGGGAGTCCCTCAATTAGCACCCCCACGTAGGGACCATGGCTCTCCCCAAATGACACCATGACAAGGGACCTACCGAACGCGTTATCACTCAACAGGCACCACCCTGTATCCGAGGCCTGCCATGTCTTCAAAAAAGCGCGGATATGATTTGCTTACATTTTCATAATTTTCAATTGTTGACCCGAGTTCAAGGGCTGCATCTGCAACTGACATTGCCATGACTATCCTGTGATCATTCCATCCATTTAACTTAATCCCCTTTCTTGGGTTCACAGGGGGGGCAATAGTTATGCTATCAGGGGATTCTTCGACAATTGCACCAAGTTTCAATAGTTCAGATGAAATTGCTGATATTCTGTCGCTCTCCTTAATTCTGGCATGCCTAACACCACTTATTTTTACCCTCACCTTTAATCCAAGAACGGACAGCGGAGGAAGTGAATCTGGAGAATTTCTCAGGTCTACTTCAAGCGTGCCGTTGATCATGCTTTCCCCTATCTTCAGGCCATCCTGATTCATTGCGTGTGGAACACCAAGCTTATCCAAGACCTCGAGCATGGACAAAAGGTCAGCTTGAGGCATGTTTCCGTTGATGCCTTTTAGCATAATCCCCCTTCCGCTCAGCAGTGCCAGAGACATAAAGAATGCCGCAGAAGATGCGTCCGCTGGTGGTTCAAATACTGCAGGTCTGTAAAAGCCCTTCCTAACGTTATATACATTGTCCTTTATCTCAACATCGACGCCAAACCTATGCATGACATGTAGCGTCATGTCAACATAGGGCCTAGATACCAAACCTTCAGCACTAATTGATGTGGAATTAACAGAATATGGCGAAACCATTAGGATAGAACTCAAATACTGTGAGGAACCTGAAGAATTTATCACTGCATCTCCACCTGACATTTTCTGAGCTTTGATTATTACTGGTGGATATGGGCCCTTTAGCGTCATGGCCAATCCCCCTAGATTGACAATCGCATTTATAAGAGGCTCAATGGGCCTTTTAAGGAGCCCAGCCTTACCGGTTAGAACTGTGTAGCCACTGTCCACTAAAGTAGAATATGAGGTAAGAAACCTGATCGTAGCTCCTGATTCACCACACGTTATAATTCTGCCTGAATTTAGTGGCATCGACCCGCTCACAGTATTACCGCTTATTCTGACCCCGAACATTTTGAGCGCATGTATCATTGCCCTAACGTCATCTGGCATATCATTTATCACTACCTTGCTCCTTCCAGCTGCAAGAGATGCTATAAGTAAGGCTCTCTGCGCATAGCTCTTACTCTGGGGTGGCTTAACAGACCATCTATCCTTTGGTTCATAGGAAAATCTGAACTTCATTATAATATTTCATACCCTGAATTTTTTGGTACCGACTTTATAACTTTAAGGTTTCTAAAGCTTTTAGGAGCTCCAGTTCCATGTTTAACCAGGCAGAAGTAAGCCGGGCCGTTTCCGCTTATCCCTGCAGCAATTGCCCCTTCCCTTACTGCTTCGATTGCAGGGGATGGATCATATCCATTTGCCGAAGCCACAAGCAGGCCATTGATTGTCATTGCCTGTGCCCATTTTCCACCCTCTATCAACCCTTTTAACTCAATCCCCAGAGATTCCAGGCTTCTGAGGGATTCAACATTTACAACCTTTTTTAAATTGCCTGGAATGCCTATAAAGGCATCCAGCCCATTTGGTGCATCAATTCTGGTGATGAGCCTTCCTTCTTTATTTGATGTTAAAATGATGCCTCCAAGGAGAGAAGCGTAGGCATCGTCATAGGCTCCCGTTACAGAAATTTTCAAATTTTTTGATGCCTTTGCAGAAACATTTACAGCCATGTCGACATCATATTTCCCCTCTACCATGCTTATGAGTGCGAGGGCCACTGCAGATGATACAGCACTGGAGCTTTTCAAACCCATTCCAATTGGTATATGGCTTTCCACAGAAACCCTGTAACGAGTAACCCCAAGCAATCTCATGATTTCCTCTATAATCTGGTTATCAGCTGCTATAATTTCCGTTTTGTCGCTGTATTCAACAGTCACATCAACTGGCATGGAAACAGCCATTGTAGACCCGTATCCGGAAATAATAGCGTTGAGTGCAGATACGCCTCCCCAAGCCCTAATCTTCAATTTAATCACCTAGTACGGCTTTTTTCATTAGCTGCCTTTCAGGCTCAATGCCCTTCCATATTTTTATTGACTGCGCAGCCTGCTCCACCAAAATATCAAGGCCACCTATGACATTTGGTGAAGCCCTCTGTAAGGCTGTTCCTCCTGCCCTATAAGCAAGGTCGATAGTAAGCCCATACTTTCCCCTTTTGTATAGTTTAATCAATGGGCCATCATCAGCATACATGCCCATAGGCGTTGCATTAACAAAAACATCTGCAAATTGGCATGGATTATAGGACACTTCTGCACCCCATGACCTAAGAAGGTTACCAAAATCGTTGGCTCTTGTTTTGCTTCTGTTAACTATACAGAAACTGGTGCAACCTTTCCTGAATAGTGAAAGCGCAGCTGCCCTTGCCGCTCCACCAGCTCCCCAGATCAATGCACTGCCAACGCTTCCGTTGATCAGCGCCATCAACGCGCTTACATCGGTGTTGTATCCAATAAGCAGTTCACCATCAACCTTAACCGTGTTAACTGCCATTATATCTTTTGCATAGCCATCAAGCGCATCAAGAGTTTTGATTACGTCTTCCTTATATGGCAGTGTAACGTTAAATCCATGCGAAAGGACCCTGAGCCCATTTACGGCATCGCTCAAGCGTTTCCGGCTCACCTCAAATGGTAGATAAATACCCCCCATTTGATTTAGAACTGAATTTTGAACCTTGGGGGACAGGGACCCGGACACGGGGTTGCCTATAAGGCCGTAGAGCTCCAATTTTTGTTTACAAACTCCAGAAACTCGTATGCTTCAGTTTCCTCTGGTTGCCCCTCTGCCACCTTTTCATTCTTCAGGTGTGAGTAAAGGAGTGGTGAACCTAGCATCACTGACATATACCTTGTAAAACTGTACCTTTCCCCTACAGAAAATGCAACTAGTTTCCCCTTCTCAGCTATTTTATAAAGGTCTAGAACCTTTAGAGCTTCATTCATTGTAGATGGGCTGTTTACTACCTTTACCACAGTGGCCTTTTCCTTACTATCAGCCCAAGCGTTATCGATATCCTGGCCCACGGGCTTTGTAAAGAGGAAATGAGTTGACATTAACAGGTTAAGCCCGTTCAGGTCAACTGACGGAGATATCTTCCTGTACGTGTCAGCCTCAATATCAAGGTAAAATGGCTTTAAATCCCTGATTGCATCAATTATCTGAATTAAAGTGCTTATCCTGTAATCCCTCGAAAGGCCCCCCTCGCTTGGAACCCTGTATGTTACTATGCACCTATTGATAGATGATGCAAAGTAAGATGGTATATCCTTGGGATTTAGCATTTTCACTGAATCCAGCCTCAGTTCGATGAGGCTGCCTTCACTTGTCCTTGACATTTTCTTATAGATTTCCTCCAGTGTATTACCCGTTAATGATACAACAACCTTCGTCATTTTCAACTCTCCCTTATGTCCTCATCAACAGCCGTTCCAAAGTGCCTCCCCTTTTGTTCGCTTACCATGGCCTTTACCACATCTCCAGGCTTTATTTCTGTTACTGCTCTGATGTTACCGTCACCGCTCACAAGCGACACCGTTTCCGCATACTGCAGCAGGACAGCGCCATTCTGACCACTGGCCTTTGCTGTTATCAGAACAAGGGGTCTCCTTTCAACCTTGGACCTGCCAACTACAACGACCCTGGAGTTGCCTACCTTGTCAACCACCATGACTTTATCACCTGCGCTAAGTTCAGAAAGATACTTGGTCCTGTCAGCATAGGCAAGAATGTAGCTGTTAACCGCGCCGGCATTTACCCTGAACGGCCTGGGGCTGGTGTACTTGGAACCAAATACCTCCGCATGCACTAAAAATAAGAACGAAGAAAATGAACCCACCAGCATGCCCTCGCCTTCCCTTAGCATTTCAGCAGTATCAACGCAAGCTCTGGACCCATTTCCTACAACCTTTATGCTTTCAACCTGTGCTTCAACAAGCTTTACAGCGCTTCTACCAATGCCAAGGGCATCTGCATACGATGCCATTTCATCCACATCTTTAGGCGAAACTATTATTCCATCGATGCCCTTTTCAAGCACTCCCCCCAGCATTATCGCATCCTCTATATTCCTTGCCTCCGCATAAAGTGCTGCCTTTCCAGATACCCAAGATATTATGTTTTCCAAAGGAATTACCCTCCAATCACTGGTTTCTATCCTTATGGATTTGACTCCGGATTCAACTGCCTTTTTGATTTTTTCCACATCTTCCCCAGAGGATATTGTGAACGTCTTAATTGAAGACTCATCAAGTCCATTATTTGCCCCAATAAAATCAGAAATGGAATAGCCGGAAGCTGCAAGCGTTATTTTTTCAGCCTGAACCTTTTCAGGGGGTAGCTTAACTATTACCTTCTTCATTGTAAATCCTCAGTGCATTATCGATGCTGCTGCCATCAAATATTATTTTAGCCAAGCTGCGCACAACCGCGTCTGGCCTTGGGTCCTGAAATATGTTTCGCCCAAAAGTAACGCCAACTGCTCCAGCCTTCATTGCATCCTTTGCCATCCTAAATACATCCTCTATATTACTTAGCTTCGGACCCCCAGCTATTGCAACTGGAACATGGGAACCCCTTACAACTTCGGAAAACGTATCAATGTTTCCCGTATAAGGTGCCTTGACTATATCTGCGCCCAGTTCTCCACCCAACCTTACAGCCTTCTTTATCAGGTCTGGGTCATACTGATCCTTGACATTTTCTCCTCGGACGTACATCATAGCTATCAGTGGAATGCCATATTTGTCACATTCATCAGCAACAGCGCCTAATGATTTTAACATCTTGTTCTCCGAATCTGCCCCTACATTGATATGCACTGAAACCGCGTCAGCACCTAGAAACACAGCCTCTCTTATGCCTGACACAATAACCTTTGAGTACGGAGTGGGCCCATATGAAGTGCTTGCCGACATGTGCATTATTATGCCCAGAGATGGTTCATACCTGAGAGCCTTTATAGATCCCTTGTGCAGTATGACTGAACTGGCACCTCCTGCATCCACCTTTTTTACAATCTGCGTTATATCTTCAATGCCATTAATTGGACCATCGCTCACGCCATGGTCCATTGGCACACAGAGTATCTTGCCATCCTTAGCAATCCTTGATAGCCTTCTGGCTTTACCGTTTGTCAAACATCCAACCCTCCCTGTAAAACATTTCAGCCGTAAGTATTGTATTTCCAGCTGCCCCCCTAATGGTGTTGTGACTTATCAGCGTATACCTGATTGAGTGATCATCTATTCCCTTCCTTACCCTGCCAACCACAACGCTCATGCCTGGTACTGAACCTGCAAATCTGTCAAGCCTTGTCTGGGGCCTGTCAGGCTCTTCCCTAACTATTATGGGAAATTCTGGAGCTGTCGGCAACTTGAGTTCCTGAGGCAACCCTTTGAAGCTCTTAAAAACTGACTTGGCATCATCCGGTGTTATCTTCTTTTCTGTTTCAATGTAAACCGTTTCCATATGGCCATCAATCGTAGGAACCCTGTTGCACATTGCAGCTACATCTATGTTAGCGAACTCCACCTTCCCATTAATGTACCTGCCAAGCAGCTTGTTTGTCTCCGCCGCTACTTTTTCCTCTTCATCCTTTATGTACGGTATGACATTGTCGAGTATGCTTATGCTTGGCACCCCTGGAAATCCAGCTCCGCTTACCGCCTGCATCGTTGCTACTATGAGCTTTTTGATCTTAAATTCATCATTTAATGGCTTGAGGGTGAGGTTCAGGCCTATAGATGTGCAATTTGGCCCAGTGGTCAGAAAGCCAGCCCAGCCTCTTGATTTCTGCCGCTTTATAATTTCCCATGAGTCAGGGTTTATTTCTGGTATTATCAGCGGAATATCCTGTTCCATCCTGTACGCGCTGGCGTCGCTGTATGTAGGATAGTACCTTGCGTATAGAGGCTCAATCTCCCTTGCAGCATCAGTCGGAAGGCAACTGAAGAACATGTCGGCCTTCTGGTCCTCTGGCTTTGATTCAAGCACAGTCATTTCAGCCACATCTGCTGGTGGCTCATAGGAACTTACCCACTCATTGGAGTCCTTGAACCTTTTACCGGCTGTCTTTTTACCTACAACATATTTTATCTTAAACCATGGATGATTGGCGAGCATGCGCACATATTCTGAGCCAACCATTCCGGTTGCCCCCAAAATCCCAACTTCCACACTTTCCTTCATATCACTACACCCCCATTGCCCCTTTAATAAGCGTTAAAGCTTCTTCTGCCTTGCTTGAACTCAAGTATATCTTTATCGTACTAGATATTGTTGAAACGCCAAACAGGTTTATGTTTCTTTCTGCAAGTGGGGATATTAGAGTGCTGAGGTAACCAGGTGTGGCTTCAAGGTCCAGGGACTTGATCGTTATTTCCGAAAGCCCACTTATTACGCTAACCGCTTTTGCCACTCCTTCCTTTACAAGAATATCGTGCACTTTGCCGTAAATTCCGTCTTCTGATGAGACATAAGCCAGAATAGCCTTTTGCCCGTAAACGAATCCATAAACCTTAACGTTTACCGCCTGAAGTGCTCTGTTAAATGCCGTTAACGCTTCTTCAGATTCCGATGATGGTATTACAGTTATCATGCTCACATTTTTATCGCTTATGTTCACCCCCATGCCGTTTGATGGATTTATTATCGTTCCGCTGTTCAACCCATCTTCTAAGCTTGTTATCCTTATTATCCCGTCCAAGTACTTGAACGCTTTGTAGTGGATCAGGCCGCTCCCCCCAGCTGAAAGGGCCAATGCCTCATCAGCATCCAGCTCCTGTATTGCCTTCACGTTCTGCGCTTTTTTCGGGTCACCTGACATGGCTATGCCAACATCCTTAAAGAGAACAACCTCCTTGGCTTTAAGACATGCTCCCAACACTACCGCAGTTGTATCACTTCCTCCTCTCCCTAGAGTCTGTATTTCCCCCTTATCATTGACACCTATAAAACCGCACACTATTGGAACCTTGCCCTGCCTCAACATTGGTACTATCTTTTCTTCAGTTGCTTTTTTGGTCATTTCCATGTCCACATCAGCGTCCAAGTATGAACCATTTGAAAACACGGGCCAGTCAGGAAGCATTGGGTCCACAAGAACTGCATCGATGCCATTTGCCTTCAAAGTTGAAACCATAATTCTTGCACTCACCCTTTCACCCATGGATATGATCTCTGCCCTATCAGATCCTGCACTTATTTTAAGTTTATCAGCTATGTCATCAAGCCTGTTTGTTTCTCCCTTCATTGCAGATACAACGACTACAACACTATTTCCTTCTGCATAAATTTTTTTTATTGTTTCAACGGCATTTTTAATTTGATTTGGATCAGTAAGTACGGAACCGCCCATTTTAAGGACGTAAATAAAGTAAATCACCAACAGACCTCATTTTACCTCATCATATCTTCATTTTAGGCGTATTAAAGTTTTATTGTTAAAGTGGGTGTGGGGCACTTATTGCATAGTTACCTATCAAAGTTGAATGGATTATGAACTGGTGCATAGTTTTCAATTCTCTCATCACGCCTCTGGGCAAACCAGCATCTTCTGCAGCAAAGCCTCATAATTGCTCCTCTGATGATATTGTTCAAGGTATTTTATTTAGTGGTAAACTCTTTCATAGTGTCCCACTTCTGGGAACCATTTAACATTAAATTTAGGATCATGTGCACCTTCCAGCCAAACATGTCAACATCTATGTGAGATAGCTATTGATCTATCAAAGGTATTTCCTTTTTAATTTGAACAAGATGTACATCTTTCAGGTCCATTATGGTGAACGTGTGGACAAAGAGCTGCCTTTTTTTCTTATTGACCTTTGCCATATCATTAAGCTTCTGGGCATACGACTCATAGTTCTTCTTGATGGTCAGGGAGTGGCCTGTGCCATCATGTATTAGATGCTGTGATTCCCTTGAGCACATGCAGGTTGTGAATAGCTATCATTACCTGAATATATCCCTTCAATTGTCTTGTAGGAAACTTATGTAGCGTTGCATTGCCAGCACGTCAGAGAACATCCTGTTTGGCCAAGCTGCTTGATCAGGAGAAGCTTGACCCTGCATTAAAGAGGATGGCCTGCTCTATCTGGATTATGCTGACAGCTTCATGCACCAGAGGGCTGAGCATTTTCATTGCTTACCTTCTCCGCAAAGTCCTCCAATCCATTTTTTAGATGGTTCAGTTTGCTGATATAATCATTGATCTCCTTACTATATCGTTATCAGCATACTATGTATATAAATCGGGAAGTTTATTTGTCTCTTTATAAAACAGCGGCAAATAGCGTTATGTTTTTTGTTATGGTAAATAATGTTAGAATAACGTCGCACACCCGAGCATGGCGAATTACTTATATTTTAAGCTATCAGAAGGTGCACATGGGGCCAAAGAAAAAATCGTTTAGTGAATGGTACGATTACATATTGAAAGAGGGGGAATTTATAGATGTTCGTTATGGCGTTAAGGGCATGATTGTTTACAGACCTCGAGGCATGGTCATAATCAGCAAGCTTTACCAGATATTTGAAAGTGACCTGAAGGAAAGGGGACATCAACAGGTGCTCTTTCCTCTGATGATAGGACTTCCTAACTTCAAAAAGGAGTCTGAGCACATAAAGGGATTTGAGGAAGAGGTATTCATAGTTAGTCGAGCTGGTGGCAAGGATCTGGATGAGCCGATGGTTATCAGGCCAACTTCAGAAACTGCTTTCTATCCGATGTTTAAGCTATGGATAAGCAGCTACAGGGATTTGCCTTACAAGACATTTCAGTCAGTTGCAGTTTATAGGTACGAAACTAAAGCTACAAGGCCACTCTTTAGGGGCAGGGAGTTTCTCTGGATAGAAACTCATAACCTTTTTGCAAACGAAGTTGATGCAATGAATCATGTCAAGGATGACATAGAAATGATGGGTTCAAGGCTTAGCGAGATGGGGATCCCTTATCTTGTTGTAAAGAGAGAACCTTATGACAGGTTCCCAGGGGCTGTCCAGAGCTTTGCGTACGATGCAATACTCCCTACGGGTGAGGTGTTACAGGTTGCTACTACTCACTATCTAGGCCAGAACTTTACAAAACCATTTGAAGTTGAATATTTAACTGAAAACAGTGATAAACAACACGCATTTAGCACAACCCTAGGGATTGGAATATCCCGCCTTCTGGGGGCACTGGTTGCATGTCACGGCGACGACAATGGGGCTTATATTCCGCCACAGTTAAGTGACAAGCTTGGGATTGTTGTGCCCATCTTTTCAGGGAATAAAAACTATGAAGTTATACAGTACGTTAAAAGGGTATATTCCATGCTTCCAGCAGGGCAGTTTTTGCTTGATAATAGCGAACTTACGCCGGGAGAAAAGTATTATATGAGCGAACTTAAAGGGTACCCGCTCAGGATTGAAATAGGAAGTAAGGAAGCCAGGGACAACACAGTAACTATATTCAGGAGGGATACTAGAAAAAGGAAGGTAGTGGACATTGGCTACCTACCAAAAGAAATAGAGGGCACAGTACAGGAAATGAAAGCAAACCTCAGATCGAATTCAAAAATCATAATACATGATGCAATGAAGAGGGATGAAATAATTGAATTATCTGGCAAGAACTTGATAATAAGGGCAAACTTCTGCGGTAAAAAGGAATGTGCAGATGAAATAAAGGAGAAGACTGGAGGATATGAAGTAAGGGGAGAGCTTTACAATGAGGAGCAGCCTCAGGGCACGTGCGCATGGTGCGGAAATCAAGCTGTCAGAAAGGTGATACTTGCAAGGGCGTATTGATGACTCTAATATATGGTCAATGATTTGCTTTATCACATAAAGTGAACTACCCCGCC
>JARVJW010000188.1 GCA_029775955.1 Nitrososphaeria archaeon
AGGGTGACAACGTAAAGTTCTAGACAATTTCAGAAGGCTGAGCTGTTGCTGTACAGCAGGTCCATATAAGATTGGCAGAAGGGATCCATAGGCAGAGCTGCATTAACATCAGTTGAGCTACAAGCTAGTGACAGTGGCTTTCTTGCTCAAACATTTTGTAAATCTGCTAATTGGCCATTGCGTTTAAAAAGTGGATTTTTTAATAAGTATTAAATGGGAGATGAACCATTTAGGGTTTATGAATATTCATCGTTAGATAAAGATACCTTAAATAGGATCATTAAAAGATCTTTTCCCGAAATCGTTTCTGTAAGGCAATCAGTGGAAAAAATAATTAAAGATATAAAAGAAAGAGGGGATGAAGTTATAGCTGAATTTATCAGCCAGCAGGTAGGAAGAACTGTTAAAGAGAGTGAGATAGTTATTGACCAAGACACTGTTAAAAATTCATTTAATAAAGTTGACCCACATGTTATATTAGCAATAAAAAAAATGGCAACTAACATAAAAAAATTTCATAGACAACAACTCCCTAAAGATTTCATGATGAGTACAGAAAAGGGAGTTTATGCCGGTATGATGTTTTTCCCTGTAGATTCGGCTGGTCTATATGTACCTTCTGGCAAGGGGTCTTTTCCCTCTGTTTCATTAATGCTGACGGTGCCTGCAAATGTTGCCGGGGTAAAAAGGATAGCTGTAGCCAGTCCACCGCAT
This sequence comes from Nitrososphaeria archaeon, assembly GCA_029775955.1. Classification (GTDB taxonomy): domain Archaea; phylum Thermoproteota; class Nitrososphaeria; order Conexivisphaerales; family UBA164; genus KM4347-05. The sequence continues at coordinate 715 of JARVJW010000188.1, forward strand.
GAAAACAGGCTAGAAATGGATCCCGCATCTATAGTGGCAGGTTCAATTGGAGGGGCAAACGAATTTTATATAGCTGGAGGAGCCCATGCTATAGCTGCATTTGCATACGGCACAAAAAGAATTCATAAGGTGGATACTGTTGCTGGTCCTGGAGGCCCGTATACCTTTATGGCAAAGATGCTTGTTAATGATGCAGTCAAAATCGATTTACCTGCCGGCCCCAGTGAAGGAGTTGTAATTTCTGATGGGGCTGCTGATGCGCTAAAAGTGGCATGGAATGTATTAAATGAGGCAGAACATGGGCCTGATTCTATAGGGTTGCTTTTAACAACTTCCAAAGCGTTTGCGATAGATGTAGTAAATCTAATGAATGAGTTTATAAATAAAATTCCTGAACCCAGAAAAAGTTTTTTAATTTCTAGTGCTCAAAAATATAGTGGTGCCATAATTTTTAATACAATGGATGAATTAGTAAAATTTGTTTATGAGTTTGCCCCTGAACACCTAGCTATAGAAAGTAAATATGCAAATAAAATTTTCAACAAATATAAACAAATGTTCAGAGCAGGCACCATAGTAATTAATACGCCGTTTTCTGCTGGTAATTATGGAATTGGTCCTAACTCTACTTTACCTACTAATGGCTTTGCAAAGATGTATTCTGGTTTAAATGTTATGAGTTTTATGAGATCAGTTACATATGAAAAAATAACTTTGGCGGGCTGGAAAAATATGATTGATACTGTTAAAACAATGGCTTCTTATGAGGGCTTCCCCTCCCATAAATATGCCATGGAAGTGAGAAAAATGGGTGGATATAAATAATTGTCATGGAAAGAAATAGTTGGCGTATTATCGAAAAGGTCTGCGTATCAGGGGGGAATTTCTGCAAGCCAGGCTGCTAAGCAGTACAACATTAAAACAAAAAAATTTGTAAACCTTCAATCCAATGAAAATCTCTTTATACCGCCTACATATTTAAGGTCAATATTCAAGGCTACAATTAAAGAGCTTGACCCTAGGCTTTATCCAAAGGATGAGACAGTTAAGTTGGAGGAAGCACTGGCATCATATTCAGGCGTAAAGCCAGACAACGTTTTATTGGGATCTGGAGCAGACCAATTGGTAGATTTCTTAATTTCTTTACTTGTACCACATGGCAGCATTGCCTACCCAGTGCCTACCTATTCATATTATGGGGTAAGTGCCTCTCTCAGGGGAATAAAGGTGGTGGAAGTCCCATATCGGGATGATTTTTCGATAAATGTTGGCGAATTGGTTAATGCGGCCCCCACAGTAACTTTTATTTGCACACCAAATAACCCAACTGGACACGCCATAAAAATTGACCAGCTAAAAGAACTCCTAGACAGGAGCCAGGGATTGGTAGTAGTTGACGAAACATACACAGAGTTCCTTGGAACCAGTTTCATTCAGCTGATTAATAAATATAATAATCTGCTTATTTTAAGAACCATGTCAAAGTCATTTGGCATAGCTGGGTTAAGGATCGGTTATTTGTTAGGTGATGCAAATCTTACACTTAATCTCAAAAAGGCGCAACTACCTTTTGTAGTTTCCTCGTTAGGCGCTGCAGTTTCAATTAACCTGCTCCAGAGATTACCGTATTTTAAATCCAAATGGATAGAAGCTAGGACAGTAATGCAAAAATTCCTTAATGAATTAGAAGGAGGTGTAGCAAGAACTCCAACCACAACATATTTTGTAACAATTTCTACCTGCAAACCTAACAATGTAGTCTTTATTGAACTTTTAAAATTAGGTTATATTACTAGAATTATAAAGCCCTTTATGACCTATAAAAATCCTATAAGGCTATCGGTTGCCCCGTACAAAATGATATCTAATCTGCCTTATCTGATAAATGAACTCAACAGGTGTTAATTTTCCTGACCTGTTTTTATACAATGGGTCTCAAATGTGACGAGTTCAAAACAGCTAAAATAATCCTTTTAAGCAAATATAATTGATGCGTGTTAAGGGGTGTGGGACGCTATTTTAACATTATATACCAAAACAAAAAAACTTGCTGTGTTGTATAAATTAAAAGCTATATTATTTAAAAATTATGAAATAATTGCAATTCATAGTAAATAATTTAGCTAATTTAAATTTGAGCCCATCAACAAATTAACTATTTTTTGATATATGCAACAAAGCAAAAAATCCATAACGTTATTTGCTATATAGAGACGAACTTCCCGGTTTATATGCATAGCAGGCTGCACAGCGACGATATCCAGAAATCAATGATTATATCAGCAAATGAGCAATCCAAAAAAGGGATTGGAGGACTTTGCGGAGAAGGTAAGCAATGAAAATGCCCAGACCTCTTGTGCATGAGGCTGTCAGCATAATCCAAGCCTTCGAAGAATTATATCAGAAGGGGATAGAAACAGCCACGATGACCTTTATAAGTAGCTATAATATATATGAAGATAAAGGAAATACTGAAGGTGATAAAGCCATGAGCCATCCATGGAAATCCAGGGGGGATAAGAGGACAATTGTCGGGCGCTACGAGCCACAAGAGGACGTAATGAAGTACCTCACGGACATGCAGAGCG
>JARVJW010000200.1 GCA_029775955.1 Nitrososphaeria archaeon
TTGTAAAGAACGAGGTAAGAAAAAGAGCCTTAGAAAGTGCCACAAAGGATTTGCTTATAATTACCTCTTCTATGGACATGATACAATCGGCACTCGAGGGATGCACACTAATGGCAATGGATGAATTTTCAAGGGAGGTGATGGAATAAAGAACATTTGTAATTTACTACATATCCTTTTTAGAGTTTTTTCACATTTTGAAAGAGCGAATTTAAGGAGGAGTGGTAAGTATGAAAAAGATTATACTGGTAGTAGTGATTTTATCGATGTTTTTGATGTCTTTTGGTCTTGCTTCACAACTGACATTTTTGCTTTGTCCAAAGTCTCTTAATAATCCATATTGGATGGCAGTCAAGCTTGGAGAGGAAGCCGCTGCTAAACTTGTTAATGTAGATGCTATTTTTGATGGTCCAGTTAATGCTGATGCGGCAGCCCAAGCGGCAAAGATTATGGCCTATATTGGTACACATGTCAATGGAATAGGTATTTCCCCAGTAGATGATGTAGCTATCGTACCAACAATTCAAGAGGCTCTTAAAGCAGGAATACCTACTATAACTTTCGATTCTGATGCGGCTCCAAATAGTGGTAGATATGTATATGTAGGTACAGATAATTATACCGCAGGATATGCTGCGGGTCTGGCTATGGCTCAGGCAATAAAGGAAAGACTTGCTTCGAAACCAGTAATAAATATAGCTATACTTACAGGTGGGCTTGCAGCTCTCAATTTAAACCAAAGGATACAAGGTTTTAAAGATGCACTAGCTGCGGCAAACCTTCCGAACAAAATAAACTATGTTGCTTCTCCATTTCCTTGTAATGATGATACTGCCCAGGCAATTAACATTATAAAATCTGTTATGGCTGCTTACCCAGATCTTGATGCATGGTTTATGAGTGGTGGATGGCCTCTCTTTGCCCCAGTTGATACTTTCACTTCAGCTATGGGAGGAGTTGATAAAGCAAAACAAATAATTACTGTAAGTTTTGATACTTTAATGCCGGAACTTCAACTTGTAAAAGATGGCTATGTTACTGCATTAATAGGCCAAAAACCCTATGAAATGGGGTATTTGTCCGTGATGATTCTGTACGACATGAATGTTTTTGGTGTAAACGAAACTCTTAAAATGCTTCCCATAGTTCAAGAACCTTATGGCAAAGATCATATAATAGATACGGGAGTTAATATAGTGACACAATCTAACGTGGATCAGTTTATCAAAGAAGCACCTCTAACTGGGGGATATGCTGAATGAATGTTGAATTTTTAAGAAGCCCAAATCTTTTGGGCTTCTTTTTGTGGTGTTCTTATCTATCAAGGATTGAACCAGAACATAACGAATTTATTCGTTTATTTGAAAATGAAATTCCTTAATTTCTATCAAGGAGGTTAAATATGAGATCAGAAAGTGCAACCATGAGATCAGAAAATGCAGCCGCGAGTTTCATAAATAAACTTTTTTCCGTAAAAGAAACAGGGGTTATATTAATAACAGCTGGATTTTTCATTGTTCTTTCTATTATAAACAGTTCTTTTTTGAGTTCGAGTAATATAGTTTCTATTCTTGTAATGTCATCTTTTGTTGGAATAATGGCTACAGGTGAGTCCCTGACTATAATAACAGCAGGAGGTGGTATTGACTTATCTGTCAGTTCAACTCTGGGATTAACCGGGGTTATAATTGGCACTCTTGTTGCAAATTATCATTGGAATGATTTTTTAGCTTTAATACCAGCAATAGGTGTTTCGATTTTAATAGGACTTAGCAATGGACTTATAATAACCAAGTTGAAAATGGCTCCTTTTATTGTAACTCTAGGCACACTTAGTGTAGGTGAAGGGCTTTCTTATGTCATCTCCGGTGGATGGCCACTTTCTGGTTTTTCTAATGCGTTTATTTTTAATGGGCTTGGGTCACTTTGGACAATACCTATGCCCATTATTTATATGCTTATAGTTGGGGTTGCAATGTATTTATTTTTGCATAAAAGTCTAACTGGTAGAAGATTGCTATCTATTGGAGGAAATAGAGAGGCTTCTAAACTTATGGGTATTAAAATCGATCGTATAATCATATTAGCATATACATTATCTGGTTTTACAGCAGGCATAGCTGGTTTTCTAATGACAGCATGGTTAGGTGTTGCTCAACCTAATGCAGGATCTGGCTATAACCTAACTGCTATAGCAGCAGCAGTTATTGGTGGAACGAGTCTTACCGGTGGTGAGGGGTCTATTATAGGATGTATCGTTGGGGCAATATTGTTATCAACCATTACAAATGGACTTGTACTCTTAAAAGTTTCTTCTTTCTGGCAAGAGGTTGCAACAGGGGTGATAATAATCTTAGCCATATTATTTGACGAATTCAGTAAACGGTGGAGACTTAGAGGTGTTTGATATGGAAGGTAAAGAAGAACCTATATTGAGCTTTAGGAAGGTGTCAAAAATTTTTCCAGGTACAAATGCATTACAGGATGTATCATTTGACATATATCCCGGAGAAATCCATTGTATAGCAGGTGAGAATGGTGCTGGAAAATCAACACTGATTAAAATAATTTCAGGCGTACAAAAACAAACCAGTGGGGAAATTTTATTTCACGGAAAAGAAATAAATTGGATGGATCCAGGTGATGCTGTAAAGCATGGTATCGTTACTATTTTCCAAGAATTATCAATAATTCCAAATATTTCTGTTGCAGAGAATATTCTTTTTGGAAGGGAATTTTTAAATGGACCCTTTATAGCTCAAAGACAAATGTACAAAAAAGCCAAAGAATATTTGAAAATATTTGATCTAAAAGTTGATCCTTCGAAACCAGCAGGCAATTATTCAATAGCTATAAGACAACTTATCGAAATAACAAGAGCAGTGTCACGCAATGCTGAAGTGATTATAATGGACGAACCAACCTCTTCACTGTCAGAAGGAGAAGTTGATAGATTATTAGATATAATGATTTCATTGAAAAAAAGTGGCATTACGATTATATTTGTCTCTCACAAAATAGAAGAATTACTTGCGATTGGTGATAGGATAAGTATTTTAAGAGATGGACATTATATCACGACTTTACTAAGAGAAGAAAGTTCAAAAGAAAAAATAGTTACTGCTATGGTTGGAAGGAAACTTGATCAATATTATACAAAAAGTCAACATACCGCCGGGAAAGAAATATTGAGAGTAGAAAATCTTTCTGGTCAAGGATTTAAAAATGTTTCTTTTTCCCTTAAACAAGGAGAAATTTTGGGCTTTTTTGGATTAATAGGAGCTGGTAGAA
>JARVJW010000201.1 GCA_029775955.1 Nitrososphaeria archaeon
TTACTTGTCCTATTATAGCTGTATGATTATAAATACTTTTGCTCGCTTTCATCCAAGTCAAGGGGACTTCCCGCTCGCTGAGTTAAAATACAGATTATAATTTCATAATACTTGCTGAGGTTTTCCTTGGCGTTCTCAAAATCAACGTAACCACAGATTGGTGATGCCCTTATTATGATTATGTATATTATAAATTATACAAATTAATTTATTATTAAATAGAAATATTTTATTAAAATACACCAAAATATAAATAATTATTAATAAACTACTGTCATAAACTCAGGAAAATATTATTTTAGGTATCACCCCACAAAATTCATGAAAACTTAATAAATAGCACTGGAAAATATTGTTAGACAGCTATTGAGCGATATAAGAAAGGAAATTGAAGATAATAGGGGAGCAGCTAAAAAACTGGAACTCCTTATTCCTGGATTGAAGGGCTATAGGAAATATGATGACCTTAGAGTTGCTGACGACCTTTTAAGGCATCAGGTTGCTGATAAGCTTGATCAGGCTAGGAAAAATTTGGAATCAGTTAGGAAGCAAATGGCTATTGTTGGAGATGTAAGCAACATCACTAATATAGGTTCTCTTATTTCCCAACTGCAAGAACTGGGCGGAAAGGTGCTTTATGCCCAGCAGGGATATGCGCCACTTGTAGCTTCAATAAGGATTGACGATAAAAAATTAAATGAGTTATATGAATATGATTATGAATTCGTAAATGCTGCCTTTACCCTTGCAAGTTTAACCGCAGGAATTACTTATGATCCAAGCACTATAAGGTCTCAGATCCAAACTGTTTCATCAGCAATAGATGATTTTAAAAATAAGTGGACCATTAGGATTGAAGCGGTAGAAGGTATCGCTTTAAAGGGATGAGAGTTAAATGTTTGGAAAAAATAAGGATATATCAAATGAAGGAAGCGTAATTGGCTCAACTACAATAGCTTGGGAACCTGAATTTAAGGAGGGGAAGGTTATGTGGAAGGTTCCACGCCTTATCAGGCTCAATGATAATATTGTAGTTAGGGAAGACGAAATAGCTGCATTTTACAGGGATGGCAAGGTGCTCACATATTTTGACAAACCAAACAGGTATGCGTTGAGTGATTTTAACGCGCCCATCGTAGGTCAACTTTTGAAGTTCTTTACAGGGGTGCAACAAGTAGCTGAAGTTTATTACATTCAAAAGAGGTTCATGGATGGAAAATTTGGGAGTATACAGCCTTATCAGTTCGTTGACCCTGTTTTTGGCATAGTGAACTTAAAGGTTTTTGGGGAATACAGGTGGAGAGTGTCCTCGCCGGAAAATTTTATAAATCAATTTGTTGGAACATTTGCTGCAGAAACTTCTGAAGATGTGGAATCACGCCTGAAGGAACAGGTTGTTCTGTTAATATATTCCGCTATTGGCAAAATGAAAGAACAGGGATTGAAAGTGACAGACCTCGCAGCAAACTTGACAAACATAGAACAGGTAGTGCTTGCATTATCGCCAGATAACTTTGCCCAATACGGGGTAGAAATAAACAAAATTTCAGGTCTAAGCATCAGCCTTCCTGATGAGGTTCAAAAGGCTATAGATACCAGGTCAGAAATGTCCGTGCTTGGAGTCAATTATATTCAATATCAGGCAGGACAGGCAATGGTAGATGCTGCAAAAAACAATACAGGAACGGCTGGAGCATTTGCAGGGCTGGGAGCTGGGCTCGGTGCTGGAGCTGGTATTGGTTACTCAATGGGAGGGCAACTCACACAGGGCATTGCGCCACAACCTACTAAAACATGCGTCAAGTGTGGAGCAATCATACCCGCTAATGCAACGTTTTGCCCCAGCTGTGGAGCTCAACAACCCCAAATAGGTCAAACAGTAACGTGCCCCAAGTGTGGAGCATCAGTGCCTGCAGGTGCAAAATTCTGCCCAAATTGTGGATCACCCATTGGCCAAGTGCAGGAAAAGAAATGCCCAAATTGTGGAGCATCAGTGCCATATTCAAGCAAATTCTGCCCAAATTGTGGGAAGCCATTATAGGAGGATTAGAAAAAAATTGTTCTGCCCCAAATGTGGAACTCAATTACCTGATGATGCTAAATTTTGCTATAAATGCGGCGCACCGATAAATGAGCCTGCTAATGAACAGCAGAAATCAGCCCCCAACATAATTGCGCCGTCTGGAATATCTGAACTTAAATGCCCCAGCTGTGGAGCACCATTGACCCCAAAATTTGGTGAGATGATAATAACATGCGAATATTGCGGATCAAGTATAACTCTTGCCAGTGAGGGATGGAAAAGCATACTTAAGCATACAATCTTGCAACTGAACCTAGCTGATGAACAGACAGTTGAGGAAAAAGTCAAAGGGTTGATGGACAGGGGATTTATACACAGGCATTTAGCCGAAAATTCGGTAAAGGAAGAATTTAATGTTAGCTATATACCGTATTGGGTTATTCCTGTATCTGCTAGAACCACAGTTACCAGCGTTAATGTCGCTTCCCAAGTTGGGTCAACTGTCACAGAAATGGCTGTGCTTGGGTTGCTAATGGGTGGAATGGGCGGGGGTGGCAGGAGATTCTATTCCGGGGGTTCATTTAATCGCCTGTTCGCAGGAGGCATATATGGCGGTAACCAGGGTAATCTGACTGTAAACACTATTAATGAAAACTATAATTATCCTGTCATTGCTGTTAAATCTCTAATGCAATATCAGCCCAAAAACTACGAGTTTTCCCTAGACAACAGGGCATTATTTGACGTGTCAAAAGTTAAATCTATAAAGGTCCTAAATGGCGATATTGGTGAGGATACAGCTAAGGAACAAGCAAAGACACTTGTTGCACAATTGCAAAGTGATAAAGCCCACAAACAGTACCACATGATACAAAGCATAAAATCTGATATAGATGTGGGTGACGGTGAATTGTTACATGTGCCAATATGGTTTGCAAGGTATGACCACAAAGGAAACAAAATAGTTCTGCTAATTGATGGTAATTCTGGAAATATAATCAACAGCGTTGGTTTATAGTCAACTACTAACCCCTAAAGGAGTTAGCTTGTTGCCGGCCTCTCAGTAGGCTCGAGCTAACGATTGGCTGGTTGACAGCAGCACTTAGCACTTCAATGTTCCTTGAGGCATTTAACTGAAAGCCACATTTTTTAGCTTAGCCTGTCTTCCAATTAGATGCAGCTTATCTAGCGTTAGTTAAAGG
>JARVJW010000202.1 GCA_029775955.1 Nitrososphaeria archaeon
GCTCAACACTTTAGTAGACCATCCTCTGCTTTATATACAATTCAGGATATGCTATTCATGTTCCAGTACATAGGCAAGCATGTCCGTTGAAGCGAGAAGCTCCAAAGTTGCGGATGCGGCAGAAGCCCCTTCTGTAAGGCTATTTTTTACTAATTACATTTACGGCAAAAGAGATGAGAGAAACCTAGATAAAAAATTAGTGCACAAAGATGTTTAATTTGCCAACTCCCTAGAGGAATAGTGGAATTATTCAACAATGCGTTATCTTTATATATGTGGAAACCCACTATTATAATGGGAACTGTATGGGTGATGAGTTGCCTAGCGACGAAGACAAAGAAGATATTGCATCCATAAGGAAATACGCAGAGTCGTTGGTCGAATTGATTGAAAAGCCTTCCGTTGGTGACGCAGATTTGGCAGGCATTAATGATAAAGTATCCGAATTTTTTAATCTGATATCTAAAATAGACTTACAACTCCTTAACCAGTCTGAATTATCACAGCTTAACCTAATAGTCACCTCATTCAATAAAGCAATTACTAAAAGATCCAAAAAGACCAGAATCACAGCACGCAAGGCAAACATGGCTACGCAAGTGATAAAAAATGAGAAAGAGCGCGGCTTGCCAGATCAGCAATCAGTATCAGTAGCCCTTAAAGAGGCAGAAGAAAATTGGAATAATATACTAAGGAGATCTGGTGAAGGGAGCGAAACTGCAACTCCATTTACTCTCAAAAACAAACGTTCTTTTGTTGATGCAGAAGGTGTGACGAGAAACCTATACGAAGTTGAGCTTCAATCTGGGAAGAAGTTGTCAATAGTCTTTTATCCGAAGAATACACTTCCGTACAATGAAGAAGTCGCGAAAGGGGAAGTTTTACTTTTTGGCACCGAGCCCACAAGTAGGAGTAAGGAAGCGTGGGATACGTTCGTAAGCAGCCTACGCAAAACCTCTTCCGGCTTTAGAGAGGAAGCCGCGAATCTTGCAGAGTCGAGCAAGGATGTAGTGGCCTTCGTCGAGGTGGATCCGTTCCAAATTGCAAGGTTGGCAAAGGCCCTAGGTTCAAAAAGCGAATTTGTTGATAACATAGTCAAATGGGGAGAGTCAAAGGATTGGAGGATTGGAAAAGAGGAGAATAGAGCCATAGACGCCCTGATAGCAGGTACTATCATCGATGAAGAGGGAAACCTGTCATCGAAAAGAAACGCAGATGGAGCTTACCTTATGTTAAAATGGATGCTTGGCGACCGAGATGCTGAAAGAATATTACAAAGCAAGGTGGAAAGGCTCAACGAGATTATAAATAGATGGGCGATGGAAAAAGCTATGCACAACAAAATTGTAGACTTAAACACCGCCCACCTCCTAGACGTTGGACCAGGTACGTTTATTGATAAGTGTGCTTGGACCGCAGCATTTTTGGTAAAAGCCCTCTTAGAAGAACTTGGCATGAAGGACATAGATCCGGAGAGAGTAGAGCTCAGCAAGATAAGGTCGGATCTGCAGAGCCTTCAGGAAGAGAGCGATCAAAAATTGCTCGATTTGCAAAAGGCCCAGGTCTATTTAGATGGGGCACGTGCCCAGTTAACTAAATCTGGCACAGAGGCCGGTGCCGCAGGGCACAGTTGGATTGGTTCACTGTTGAGCAGTCTGAGTGGCAAAGCAGCAAAGGAGGAGAATGAGAGGAAGAAGATAAAATATGAAATAATAGAGAAGCAAAGTAAAGTTTCTATAGAGATCGATAGGCTAAACTCGAAAAAAGCTTTATTAAAAGAGGCTCTAAAATACCTAGATGCTCTTGCTTCAATTAAATATTGGGAGAAAATGATTAGAGCCGTTGCGCCAGAAGGAAAAATAAATCCTTTTGATCGCAAGAATGGATATTCAATTGCCAGAAGTCTGATTAATGATGAGGAAGCTGTGAATCGATTAGCCAGGGCAATAGCTACCGTTCATCCACATCTTTATCCGTATGATCAGGACCATCAGACAGTTGGGTCTATTGGCGAGCTTGTTGCAGTTCATGTTACACAGTTTATGCCTGCCGAAGGGCTAACCGGCGAAATGGTTATCCCCTCTTTGTTTGACGCTACTCGTTCTAAAGTGCCGCGAACGAGTATGATAACCTCAGAATTCACGAAGAGATTTGAAGAAGATGAAAGAAAAGGAAAGATAGTTCCCTGCAGGAATACTGTTCATTTTGCATTAAATGACACCGTAAAGCCTGGTCCTCTCACTGGCGACTGGGACAAGATGCTAATTGCAGTAGTTGCACCACTAAACGACTTGATCAAGCTCAACGGGAAGCCTGTCTCTGTGCTATTCGGAGACACGTTCTTTAGGACCTCTCCAGGGGAAGGATTAAAACTACCTGATAGCACAACTATAGTGAGACCACCCTTAACAGACTCAGAAAAACAGGCAGTGACTGGAGAGAAGTCATTCATGAGCCAAGGCAACACCGTCATATACAACCCTGAAAAAATCAGTCTTGAAGCAGTAGTGGATTACGTGATTAAGAGCAAGGGCTATAAGAAAATCCCATTTAAAAATAAGCTACCTGACTACCCAGCAGATATCGAGATTTCCAATCTTTTGATTGGTGTGGAGTTGGGAGCTACATGCGAGATCGATGCATCACTTTTGAATCAAAGGATAATAACTCGGTTCTCAATTGACAAACTGACGAAACTGTCTTCAGGCGAAATCTCCATGGCTGCATTTGAAAGCGAAAGAGATCGGGTGCTTAAACTAATCTTTGATAGATCAAATGACCCCATGAGTGAAGAAGGGTCCCCATCATGGTATGAGTTTAGGACTTTGTATCTTGCAGGCATATTGTGAAAGACCTACTTAGTTACTTCTTTTTCCTTTTCTCTGCCATATTTCTCGCCGCCCTCCCTAGGAACCAGATCATGACCTTTTCTATTCGCTAAAACCCTGAACTAGAACTGTCTCTGATCGCACCAGCACCAACCCACTCACCCCACACGTCGAATCTCGCGTGTTCGGACTCCTTCTCCCTGTTATGAAGCTCCCACACTATGCTTGCTGCGGCCTCAACATGGTTTTCACACTTATCTGGCTCCTTGCCCTCAATGCTGAATGTTCCCATGATCTATGCGTGCCTGCTTCCCTATATATCAATCTGACTTCTACTACCTCGCAGATATCAGCCAGTTTATCTGAATGTCCTACTGCAGCCGCATA
>JARVJW010000150.1 GCA_029775955.1 Nitrososphaeria archaeon
TTGCAATAGCTGATTCGACTCATCACGCACTGATTGTCTTTGATCCCAAATGCCTTCTGAAAGCTAGTCTCATGATGGAATAGAACTCTGTGAATGCGAGTTTAGCCAATAAATCATAGCTTTAGCTAAGTGCATAATCAAAGGTCAGCTATGAGTTTCGCCGAGTTCTTCTCTGCACTCTTCACATAAGAACTTTCCATCAACTTCCATTAGGAAATCTGACCATTGCCCGCATGCATCACAGTAACCAGATATGTATTTTTTAGCAGCCCCCTTACCACTATTTGCCACGTTCATTTTTTCTGATGCTACATCCATCAATTCAGGAAAAAGGTAAATTATATCGGTCATGGAAATCACGCCAACTAATTCATTTTTATAAGTGACCCCTAACCTCTTTATACCAAATTTGTTCATAAGTTTAGCGGCATCCATTATGTAACTTTCTGCTTTTATTGTTATCAATGGTGAGGTCATTATTTGGCTTGCCTTAACCGAACTCGGTATCAGGTCCATACTAACTACCTTTTTTATTATATCCCCGTCAGTAACCATCCCCAAAGGTTTATCATTTTTGATTATTATCACACTTCCAATTTTACTGTCTACCATCTTTTTGGATACATCTTTTATGTTATCTTCTGCATTAGCACTAATAACAGGGCTAGTCATAACCTCACGGACCTTTATACTCAATGATATGGAGTGTTCAAATGACATCGTGCGTGTTCTATATGTATTATCTGCTTTTATCCTTTGCTAAAGCATTACTTAAAAGAGCGCTTTAAGATTAATTTGTAGTTTTTAAATTATTAATGCTATTCAAGTTCATATCTATCTACTACTTCATTTGCTAAACGAAGGCTATACTTATGGCTACATTTATCCCATTTCCTGTATAATGCCTACACTGGCGTCTTAGACTGTCAAAATCTATTAACATATAGCTTTTCTTTATGGCATATGATTTCACTAAATTAAACGAAAAATTAGCACATACTGAAGCGGAAAATTATGAATATATAGCTTATCAAAATGGCACAATTGGACAAAGCTTTTTGGAAGAAGGGTATGTCTAACACCCATTAGGGAGATTCTGTGGAGTATTAAAGGCATGCACCCATATTAGGATAGGCAGATTTGTAAAGACAATGCTGCAGTAAAGCTGAACCTATTTGACATGGAATTCATATACCCTTCGTGCGATTCCCTGCTTGGTGTTGTTTATGCAAGAAAGGAGGACTTTGTAGACGCTAGCATAGGATAATGCCTCTAGCATGCTGGAATAAAGCGTATTCCACATGTGAAAGCAAGCATTGCCGTTGAAGCTCCAAACAAGCGGGCGTGGCAGAAGCGCCGTCCGCAAGGGCGGGGTAGTTCACTGTGCAAAAATTAGTAGTATAAATCACGTTTTACCGTTATGTTTTTAGATTATATTATCAGTTATAAGGCTATTGAATAAAATTGTGTTAAGGCTTTCGGATTATTATAGGTTTTGTTTTAGTTTAATTCTTGGAAGACCCTCTAACTTCTCAATGGTTGAAAGCTGTTTATATGCATCAGGCATACCTGCAGGAAGTAGGGCTGTAAAATGGCTTAAAAAAATGGGGATTGATGCTGTAGTAAGCCTGACAGAACGCCCCATTAATGGGTCTAAGGAATTTAATATATATTATAATATCCCAATGATCAATGGAGATCCAGCTGATCCACAGGTACTTAAGAAAGCTGTTTTAAAAATAAATGATTTAATTAATAATGGAAACTGCGTTCTTGTTCACTGCTCTGCAGGCTTGGGCAGGACAGGAATGGTTATAGCATCTTACTTTATTTATACAAAGCACATGGATCCAGAAAAGGCATTAGAAAAAATAAAAAGCATAAGACCAGGGTCATTAGAAGACAAGGAACAGATTGAATCCATATATAAATTTGCAGAATGGATAAAACTAGAGGCGGCTGAAACTCATAAATGAAATCGAATCTGTCTGTTATGATGGTTGAACCAACATATGCAATAAATATAGGATATGTAGCCAGGACTATGAAAAATTTTGGAATAAATAATCTAATTTTGACTGGAATTAAAAAAATTCCTCAAAGGGCATACAAATTTGCCTCCCATGCAACAGATGTGCTTGAAAATGCTAAAATCCTAAAATTCGAAGAAGCGCTAAATCTGTTTGATTACAGAATTGCAACGTCTGCTAGGGCTGATAAAAATTGGAGGACAGTAATAAGGCGCTCTCACGACCCAGATATTTCATTAGTTTCTGCAACAAAACACAAAAATGTTTTACTAATTCTTGGCAGAGATACAACAGGACTCACAAATGAAGAAATCATTCAATGCGATGACTTGATCAAAATACCAACTAGCAAGGCATATCCAGCCATGAATGTTTCTCACAGTCTAGCTGTGCTGTTATATTTATGGAATAAAATAAACACCGTTTCCACAGTTAAAAAACAAAAAATATCACGAAAGGAAATTGACGTATTTATAAACTATATACAGACAATTGCTGAAGAGTTAAATATGGAAAGACCCCGCACTTACAGGGTTATAAAGCTGTTCCGGGAACTATCTTTAAATTGTATAAACGACGACAGAGAGATGATGACGTTGCTTGGTTTCTTCAGTAACATAAAATTAGGAATAAAAGGCTATCATGTAAGAAGCGAGTTATCAACTTCTACATAGAGTATGTTGTTTCCCCTGATTATTACATCCCCATAAGAAGCCATAACCTTTTCAGATTCATCAAACTCTTCTGCATTTTGAAGGTACGTATTCATATACATATCTATTTTTACTAATAGCCCTTTGTAAGTAATCATATTCTTTAACTTTACTTTTACAGCTTTTTCCAAATATTTTTGAAGTTCGTACATGGGCTTTTTTCCCATGTTTACTTGCTGTGTCGGCATATTTTGAGTCAAGTTACAATGCTTACTATAGGCTTCAAATAAAAACATTTCGATTTATATCAGTAGTTCCGCAAGTATGGCATTTCACTCTTTTAGAGCAATTTATTCAGGGCATCATTAGCTTATGTGTTTTATGAACAAACCAATGAAGCCCAACAGGAAAAGGAAGTTATCCTCTAAAGCCTTGAATCAGAACTTTGTCATATTGATGGCAAATATTTAACTGAGAGCATAATAAGGTCTCTGAATTACATGTCAG
>JARVJW010000056.1 GCA_029775955.1 Nitrososphaeria archaeon
ATTATTCTTAAAAAGGAATTTTAACTCTTTCGAAGCTTTTATTTTTCGTTTCTCACTTATCCATGCATATTTTATTTTAAAATCCTTTCCAATAATAAATACAGACCTTTTCGAAACTTCGAAGCCAAGAATTTGAACAAAGTTTCTATGTAGACCACAATATGCACGACTGACATTTTTGTTAAAATCACTCAATAATTCAAAATTTAGATTATTATACTTTGAAAATGAATTTAAAGAAAACGGCGAATCAACACTTATTCCTAGAACTTTGGCGTTGGAAAATTTAAAGCCGTAGGGTTAGAAACAGCCACGATGGTCTTTATGAGTAGCTATAATATATATGAAGATAAAGGAAATACTGAAGGTGATAAAGCCATGAGCCATCCATGGAAATCCAGGGGGACAATTGTCGGGCGTTATGAACTAACAGAGGAACTCACGGACATGCAGAACTCGATAAGGTATGCCCTTGAAGTCGCCTATGAAATGGCTATACGTGATCACAATAGGATACCTTCGCCAATTGCATTGAGGTCAAGCCGTGGTTCGTGTCAAACTACGATTATGCGATCCACCACCTCAACCCCGTGTGTATTTCCGCCGTTGCAATGCTCCGGTCATATAAGAAGACCCACGGGGGGGCGATTAGGATACCTGACGTGAAGAAGCTTGAAATGAGGATCGACGGCGAGCTGTTGAAGGTGACAAAGCAACGCTCCAGCCCGGGCATTACGTTTACGTCCCAATAAACACTGAGAACAAGCACTTCCTGGCATACAGCAAGGGCAAAGCTTCAGAGCTCTTGTTGACTGACAATTTTGTATGTGTAACCTTCACCATATCGGAAAAGGAAAAGACCTTAGCTTCGTAGCGCAGGACCTGAACTTCTCCACGATAGATTCCACGTTTGCGGCGGTGAATGCTGGTAGGCCTGCGCTGAAAGGAACTGACACACAGAGCATTTCTGACATAGCGCACATACAGAACGACTTCTCCAGGAGGAGGAAGAGCCTGCAGAAGCACAATAGACAAAAGAAGTACAGGAAACTGCGCCAGGCCAGAGGTAGGCAGAAGAACCGTGTCAATGATGCCCTGCAAAAGCTAACTACGGAGATGGTAAAGGAAAACCCAGGCGCATCGTTTGTCTTTGAAGACTTGAACGGAATAAATGGAAACAACAAGGGCAGGACAAAGTTGAACAAATGAAAGGCTTTACCAAAAGATGATTGAATACAAGTCCTCATTCAAGACCGTTTACGTGAACCCAAGAGGGACTTCAGAGTGTCCTGTCTGTGGTGATAAGCTGAAGCACCAGGCTTGGGGGATATCGAAATGCGAAACCTGTGGCGTGGACTACGACAGGCTGGCTTGCCATAACCCTGCGTGGCCTGCGGCTACCGTGAGTGCGGATGGCCTTCTTTGAAGGATGAATACCTGTACACCGGCCATGAGCCTAAGGTGGCCGGAGCGGGCTTGAAGGTCAACGCTCCTAATGATGGTTATAAAAAAATTATAACCTTTCAGAAACGGAGTATGGCAAAGTGTTGATGCCTTGATATTTGTGCGGGGCCCGATTTTTTGCTATATCAGGCTTCCTGAACTGGGCGCTTGAAGGTCTACGCCGCCTCATGGATAATGGGTTTGTATTCTCGAGCAACGTTGAAACCACCGGAAATTAAGGGCACAGTTTTGGCGACACTAAAAAAATATTTAGGTAAACAATTATGAAGTTAATTGAAAGCCTCATGCTAAATTATTGACGACTTCTACCTTGGTCGGGAACGACAGTTTCAAGTCCACAGACGGAGGGTTGTCGATAATGATATCTTCTTTCCACCCCCTATATCCTTTGACATATTCTTGCACCCTCGCTTGAAATTTCACAACGTCCCCCTCTTTCAATCCCGAAAGCCTTTTGCCGCAAGCAAACCAAACGTGGTCAGCCACTTGTTTGCCATCTAGCATGACATTTGTCAGCAAAACAGTTTTTATGACCCCTCCTTTCCAGCCTGTTTTAGTGCCAAAACGGGCTACAGTAGCTAAAAACTCTCCTCGCTTTCCCAAAAACGGCGCCAGCCCTTTTCGTCCATAGCGCGGTTTTCTCGCCATGATATCCTATTGGCCATGGTCGTTTTTAAGGATCTCGACCAAAAATTTGAAATTACTTTGTATAATAGTGTTTACCTAAATATTTTTTGATTGCCGTCGACCTTTTGTGACACCCATGGGTTTTCGGATTAAAAAATTGGGCTGGGCCCAAAAATAGCAACAACTTAGCCAACGGCAAGGGCAAATTTACGCACGGACATCAGGGCTATCAGGGCTAGCAACACTTTTCCATACTCCCTTTCCCTAACTTTATCTTCCTATTTAAACCCCACATCCCCCCTCATATGTTTGTTAAGCATGTAAAGACAAGACCACTAGTAAATAAGCGGGTTTAAATAGGATGTTAGAATTAGAAGAAGGAAGTATACCAAAGTGTTGCTAGCCCTGCTAGTGTTGCTATTTGGGCTCCGCCCGATTCTGGCTATATCAACCATATCAACTCCTTTTAAACTATTTTTATATGCAATATCATGTCAGCAAAAACTGATTTTGATATGGGATTGAACATTATCCCCCTTGAGCGGGACAAGAAGACCCCCGCTGTGAATTGGAAAGACTATGAAACACGACACATCTCCCAGGCAGAGTATGATGAATGGTTTGGGCAGGACCCAAATCGCAACCATGCGGTCTTGGGCGGCGTCACATCCAACAACCTCGTTGTGCTCGACTTTGAGAAGTGGGACGACTTTGTTACATTTTTTCCGAAGTGGAAGGAGCTTGCGAAGACTACCAGAGTCGTGAAGACCCCGCACGGCGGAGCGCATGTCTATTATTACACGCGTGAGGAAGTCCAGCGCAGGATCAAGATATTTGGCGACGCGCACGAGGTTGACGTGTGTGGGTGGGGCGGTTACGTGTGCGGCGTAGGCACTGTGATTGACCATTCATTATGCGATAAGAAGAAGTGCCACATCGAATCAGGAAAGAGCGTGTATGAAACAGTTGGGACCATGGAAATAGCGACATCACAAAAGGACTTCCTCAAAACCGTGCTTGACCGTGGGCGACAGCTTGGGTGGAAGGCGGACGTGATAAGGGATACAAAACCGGAGAAGGACACTTTCAACCACCTGCTTACCATAGATGGGAAGCTGAACAGGCTGTGGAGTGGGGACATTGAAGGGTATCCATCGCGCTCGGAGGCTGAGTTCGCTTTGGTCATGAAGCTGATCGGTTATGGTTTCAGCGATGAGCAAATCAACTCCATCATGAAGGAATCCAAGATAGGGAAGTGGAGTACATCAGACCAGTATGCTGAATTTACGCTGAAGAAGGCGCACGAATGGGCAGTGCGCGACCGCGCCATGACGGCAGACGAATCGCCCTCCCTGCTAGGCCTGGGCACGCCTTCCGATGCGGCTGACCATATACTGGAACACTTTCACATAATCACAACTGATACTGATATGTATGTATATGACGAAGAACGAGGCGTATACAAATCGGGCAGGGACAAGGTCATTGAGTCGTGGGCTGAGGCACAAGCTCATATTTCAGGCGGGAATATATCCATTCGCTACGCTGCCGAAATGTTTGCCCATGTACAGCGCAGAACATACACCCTGAATATAATAAGGAACCCTAAGGTGATCAACCTCAAGAACGGCCTCTTGAATATAGAGACAGGCAAATTCATAGAGCACACGCCGGACCCTGCTTACTTTTTATCAACTCAAGTCCCAGTGGAATATGACCCGAGTGCGAAGTGCTCCGCCGTGCAAAAATACCTCTCTGAAACCTTGTTGCCAGAGGATATTCCAACCATACAGGAGTTTATTGGATATATATTTTTCAATGGATATCCAACTGCGGCGGCGCTACTGCTGGTTGGCGAGGGGAGCAACGGAAAGTCAACACTTATCAGCCTTGTGAAGGCGCTTCTTGGCGCGGAAAATATTGCTTCGTGTAGCCTTCAGGAGCTCGAATTCAATCACTTCGCTAAGGCCGACCTTGTGGACAAGATGGCTAACCTCTATGCTGACCTGCCCGACATAGCGCTCAAATCCACGGGGACGTTCAAGATGCTCACTGGCGGCGACCCGATAACCGCAGAAAGGAAGTATGGGCGGCGTTTTGTTTTCGTAAATAGCGCAAAATTCATATTTTCGACGAACAAAGTGCCAATGGCATATGACGACACAAACGCATATTATAGACGATTCATAATCATAAAATTCAATAAAACATTTGATTCCTCAACAGCTGATACCCACCTCCTGGATAAGCTCACAACGCCCCAGGAACTGTCGGGCTTCCTGAATTGGGCGCTTGAAGGCCTGCGCCGCCTCATGAAAAACAATTTCGTGTTTACAAATTCCAAGAGTGTCGAATCTATAAAGGACGAATATGTCAGGATGTCGAACCCTGTGGAGGCATTCTTCTTGGATATGGTGGAAGACGACCCCGATGCTTTCATTACCAAAATGGATTTGTATCAGGGTTATGTTGACTACTGCAAAAAGAGGAAGCTGGTGCCGCTTGCCGTCCCTTCGTTTTTTATGAACATGAAAAAGAATGGGCGCATCTATAATGAAGAAAAAAAGACAGTTATACAGAATGGAAAGAAAATACAGCAGAATTCGTTTTTGGGCATAAAGCTGAAGGCCAACGCAGACGACGTGGACGCTCCAAGCGTGTTAACGGCACTGCAAGAAGCACTACCCGCTAAAGAACCAGCGGAGCCAGAAGCACTGGAAGCCAAGATTGAAGCCAAACCCGAACCAGAACCAAAACCTGATGACACTTCAACGGTAACATAGGAGCAGGGGGGAGATCTCAAAGTTCTACCGTGATCGGTATGAGAGCTACCCGATACAGATCAAGGAAGGCTAACCTTGACAAGATCAGGAACATACGCTATTCCAAGGGCGTGTTCATGATAAGGGAGGAGGATCGGGGAAAGGTTGTCCCTTACCTGAGAAAAAGGGGCGCAACTGTGGTCCTGTGGAAAGTTATTCCCAGCAGGAAGGAAAAAAAGCTCCTGGAGCTACAGGTCACTTAAATATTTGTTCAACACAACAGCCTAGCCGTTAGTGGCCACTTCATAGTTGGATGGATCTATCCCCTTGGGCATGACAATACTTGACGACAAACATCATAAATCAGGTGATGACAAACAGAAATAGTTGACGTAAGTGTCAAGTTGGGCTACAAGCTAGGATACGACACAAAACTTAATAACCTTAAGTTAACATAGATAAGATTAAGTTATAGAGTTATGGAAATTCAAGACTTTATCAATGAGGTTAAAGAGAAAAATCACAACGAATTCGAACGTATAGATAGGCTAATGAAAGTGCTTGATGATTTAGCAGAATCTGAGGCCGTAACAATAACCTATTCAATTACATCTGGCAATCAGTGAGGTCTTTTGATGCCGGGTTTAAATCGTAGATTCTATGATGTTTTAAGCCCAAATGACTATCATGTGCATAGGAAACCTCTTTTCTAGGAGATTGGCAAGGCCCTTAACGGCACCTTCATAGCCTATATAGCTAGTCCATATCATCCTATGCCCCTACTTAGTCAACAGGATGTCCCTTTCTTTGAAAACCTTCTCAAAAGTTCTGGAAAGAGTAAAAATGGTTTCTTATTATTGAGCTCCCCAGGAGGAGACGGCAATGTTGCTGAGAAATTAATTTTGATGTTGAGAGAATATTTCGAAAATTTTACGGTCATCGTTCCAAACTATGCAAAAAGTGCAGCAACAATGATTGCCCTAGGAAGTGACAAGATTCTAATGGGATATCTGGCGGAGTTAGGTCCGATAGACCCACAGTTAATTTTGCCGGGATATTCTCAATCAATACCCGCAAGATCATACATTGATGGACTCGAGGATATCAGGACCCGGATTATGGTGAACAAAGAGCCTGTCGAAATGTACGCACCTATACTTCACAACGTTAAGCCAGAAGTTCTTGCGATGAGTCAAGCAGCGATAGATAATACCAAGGAGTTCGCCGAAAAGTATCTCAAGAAGTACGTGCTGAAAGAAAACCCAGAGCAAGCCGCTAAAGTGGCAAATCTCCTTTCACAGGGGCAGCAGTACAAATCTCACGGTCATGTAATCAATTTTGAGCAGGCCAGAAATGACCTAGGATTGAATGTGGAGAGGATTGATCCGGAATCTCAGTTGTGGGAAGGTATCTGGGAGTTATATATGAGGTAGATTCAGTTTCTGATGATGAACCAGGCAAACGGGGCTGCAAAACTGTTTGATGGCCCAGACTTTAGCTTCATGATCAACATTCAGATACAAATCCAGCAGAATCCTATGAGGGTTCAACCGCTTTTACCTATCCCTTCGCAGCCATCTAAACCTGTTCCTGGAACTTCTAACTTACCAAAAATCTGAGCAGAAAGCCAATGGCATTCAGTTGTTGGATGAATGCGGTGTTCCTCCATGGCTTTAGCCGTGGGAGTATGTCAGAAAACCTCCGTGACGAAAAGAATCCTTAGTCTAGTATCCTGAAATTATTAACGCTCTGTTTCTATTATGTTTTGATCTGTCATGGTTTATCACCAAATCGTTTTAGCAGGTCCTTCCTCCTCCTGCCTGCAGAACGCCTCAGCCGGCTTTTCAAGGTTGTCAAAGTCCAATGAGGCTTGTCGTAGTTGTACCTATTAGTGCATGAATTCATCAATGCTTTCAAATAAACGCGTCTTCAGTTAGAATGTTTCGTAGAACCTAGCCGTTGGTTTGAGGGTAATGCACCCTTCCCACAATGAATGTTATCTTTTCTTTCAGCAAAAGCTTCTCAAATACTGTCAACCCTTTTCCCTGGCTGCCAACGGTTAGGCCTGTTATGCTGAATTACCTGAGCCACTAGCGCCGTTTCCCAAAGCCTCACCACGTTATATTATCCTTTAATCACATTCTTGAAGTATTAATTAACCAAAGAAAAACAAAAAAATAAGTTTATTGTAGATTAACTTGTACTAGAAATGTTTGTGAGTGATGGTAGTTGACTCGGGTATTCCACTGGATTTATGATAGTTACTGTCTGGCCACTCTGATTAGTGTACTGGACCTCAGTTATGTTCCCAGAGCTGTTAAAGAAAACTGTGTTTGCCACTATGTACCCATGGATCCTAGCTTCAGAAATAGCTGACAGCGATGAAAAGGTCGCAGTTGTTCTTAGGTTGGCGCTCGAATTGAAATTATCAACTATATATATTGCGACCTGGGCTGCCCTTTCTGAAGCAAGCACACCATGGAATGGCTCAGGGTAGAAATGGCTGTTAGAGATGCCACGAACTATGACCCAGGGTATCCCATATTGCGCATTTGCAAAAGCGAACCCCCATCCCTCATTTTCTCCTACATCTCCCTGATAAAGTGCATTTTGTATTGCATTAAGATAAACCGGTTCAGTCCAGAATCCTCCTGAGCTTATGACACCAACAACAACCTTTGCGTTTATGCTCCCAGTGTTGGTTGAGTTTCCTGTTATATCTGATATAGGCGTTGTACCAAGGCCAGAGTAGGAAGATGCAAGCTTTACTAGCTGGGCTGAAGCTGCAAGATCAGCCACATAGAGATAGTTGGTTGAATTTGTTCCAGGCCCGTATCCATATGTAGATGCGTCCTGAGGTGTTGCCCCGACTTCTCCATAGGATGTTACGAGAGAGCTGCCTATTATTGATTGGTTGGTAATAACCATTTCGTCGCCACCATAGTCATCTTCATACCCACCATCATAGTAGTGCACCGACCCCTTGTTTACTACAAATGCACCTATAACTACATCTCCTGTGTTAATGTACGGATTTCTTGACCCGCCTATTCCAGAAAGTATCGAAGCAGATATGTTAAAATAGTTATCCATGAGTGCTGTTGCCTCTTCCGCAGATGAATCCTTTTCACCAGCCCTCACATTTACTACAGGATGACCATTGATTGTTCCAACATAATAGGTGAACCCATCAATTGTTACCTCGCCTGTTACATTCATGGCTGCCAGGATAGGCGCCTGTTCATATGCAGTTATATCCACAATGCCAATCCGCGGTGTGGAAAGTATCTGCAACAACGATGATGGATTACTCCCATTATAAGTTATTCTTGATGTAAGGTACTCATCCAGCTTGTTTAGGCTTGAGAGCTCGCTACTATTTGATGTATAGGCAGTGTAATAGTAGCCCATTCCACTGAAACCTATTATTATGATTATGATAAGCACTACAATTGAAATTTTATAACTAGTATTTTTCGATTTATTTTGCATTATATTTAATGTTTACCCATTGCTTTTAAATATTTTGGTAATGTTCGTGTGTTGCATTAATTGTACCAGATGATCAAACTTATTTGATATTTTAATTATTAACGCCACAAATTTCATTGACTCACCTTAACAAATAGGGATGAATATAATGAAAAGCTTGTCAACATTTGATGTGTTTGTTAATGCTGGCCTCCTGATTAACCAGGCTGAAGAGGATGAATGAAGGAAAGAGGGGAAAACCCTAATGATGCACTGATGCTTATCATACTGGCCGTAAAGGAGTACTTTGGACTACAGGCAGACCGAGATGCTTGATGGAATATGGGGAGCCAGGATACCCAGATCTGCAGGAGGCAGAAGGGGCTAAAGGTTCCGCTTGGGGTATGACAAGGATAATCCTGTTGACATAGCAGTTGACTCATATTCAATAGGGGTGAATGGATAAGGCAGAAGTGAGGAGGGGATGGGTAAAGCTGCACATTTCATGTGAATCACCTCAGCGTGGAGGTAACAGATGAACATTGACGGGAAGGAGTTCAGCAAGCTTGGTGCAATAGATACTGTTGGCAAAGTGAATAAGGTGTTCGGTGATTCGGCCTATGACTCCAGGGATAACCTCAACTCAGCTATGGGCGCAGAGCCTGTAATAAAGCCCAACTCCACTGGAAAATCGAAGGGTTAGGTCAAAGGCAGTTAAGGGAGTTCCTCAATGATCTTAATGGAAGCATAGATACGGACAGAGGTGGAAGCGGTGTTCTCTTCATTAATGCTAGGAGAGTACGTACCATCAGCGCTTGATGCAGGAATATTCAACGAAATAATGGCCATTTTCACATATAATGTTGTGGAGGCGCATCGCGGTGGCACGAGGGTAAGCTGGGGACGCGTGCCTTAATTAATTTGTTCATTGGCCGGGAATAATCAATTAATGCAACAAAGCACTACGCACGTAGACTTTTCAAATCCCTATCAAGCGGAATCACAGATCGTTTCTCTAGTCCAAGAGACAGTACGCCGGTTTGGGAAGATCGATGTGCTGGTGAACTTGGCTGGCAGAACAAGTGATGGTCTTTGGACAAAACCGATGCTCCTTTATTCAATTGACGAATTTATGGGAATTCTTAACATTGATGTCATGGGAACTTTTCTCATGTGCAAGCATGTGGTGCCTGAAATGCAGAAACAAGTAGCGTAATTGTGAATATGAGCTGGAATGCCGCGGTCGGGGTGCGCCTTTTGGGTTCGGTTGGGTAGTAGCAAAAAGCGCAATACTTGGTATCACGAAGTCTATTGCTCGGGAACTGGGGCCTGCGATCAGAGTTAACGCCATTGCACCAGGTTACTTTGATACGCAATGGGTTACGGAGGACGCTACACCAGAACAAATTGAATCTTTCAAGAATTCGGCTAGCTTGAAAAGGATGGGTAGGCCGAAGAAATCGCTAAACTTGTAATCTTTCTAGCCTCAGATGGCTCTCTTTTATGACTGGTGAAACCCTTGTATTAGATGGTGGCGCCATGATTTGTTAAACAACAAGTGACATCCTCTCACCTAAGGCATGTGGACTTTGTGGTGAGGGCAAAAATCATTTGTCTTTTGGTTGTATCCAGCACCAGGATACCCTTTTCAACTTTATTGGCTTTTCCATTTCATGATTATTTGTTATGGTGGTTTCGCTTAGCAGCTCCCTTGCCTTTTCCAGGAGGTTGCCTGATTGCTTGGCAAGGCCAAGTTCCCTGACCAGCGTGGCCCGGCTTGAGTTATCCCTGAAAATGCTTGCAAGCTTTTCGCCTTCGTCCCCTGAACTGGCAAGTGAATTGTATATTTCCTGTATCGTCTTCGTTGACCTGGCGGGCATTCCCTCATTTGTTAATGCCTTCTTTCTCCTGCTTTCAAGCTCATCCAGGAGCTCCTTCTTCATTAACTTCATCCTTTCTATCAGCCTGGAGTAGTCGATCATCTCCCCCCTGTTGTCGGTCTCCCCTTCCATGATCGCCTGTATTATGCTGTTTGCAGACGACGTTGTTTCATTATCGCCGTCAAAGTACCTTAGGCGCCAGTAGAAACTGTTGCCATCAGTAAACAAAATGAAGAGCCCATCTCTATTGCCATGCTTGTACGCCCCTATGCCATCTGGGAGTTCCTTGAGCCACTGAAGGCTCTTTTCCTTCATAATTTTTGCCAGGGTGTCAATTGGGTCGATCGTGAACTCCTCAAGCTCTGAAGCAAGCCTGTTAAGTTCAGATATGTCGTTTCTTGCCAGTCCCTCCTGAAATGACCCGAAGTCCTTTGGCATGGCCTCCTCCCCAAGGGTGGAGGCATCAATTCCAACCGTCTGCCTGATGCCCTCAAGCCTCATGAACAGCTTCCTCATCAGGTTGAGGAAATGTTCCAGCGTCGCGGGGTCCTCAGGATCACCATTCTTCGGCAAAATGTTGATCAAAAACACCTCCCGATGCAGTGAGCCTATCCTGTCTATTCTCCCAATACGCTGTATTAACATAACAGGATTCCACGGGAAATCGTAGTTTGCTACATACTGCGCATTTTGAAGGTTTTGCCCTTCGCTCAGGACATCCGTGCTCACAAGAATGCCACCCCCGTTCATGAATAACCTTATTACGTCGTTCTTTTTCTTGGTATTTCCATTTTCATCCATGGACAGTTCGCCGGTTACAAGCCTGACAGGATAATTGCCTATGCTTTCCCTGAGCATTTTATAGATGTATTTGGCTGTTGCAGTATATTGCGTGAAAACTATCAGCCCGTTCCCTTCCTTGTTTTTCAGCTCGTTCACAAGCTCCCTTACCCTTGATCTGAAAGCTTCAAATTTGACATCTTCATCGGGTAGCTTGCTAAAAACCTGCTCGATGATCGCTATATCATGCTCGCATTTGGACACAAAATCTTTCACCTCCTCACTGGTGAGCTTGCATTTCTCCTTAAGTGCGGCATATTTCGGTTTGCCAAAGAGCTCATCAGGAGTAGGCATCAGTTCATCAAAATCGAACAGGGGCTCATCCCTCATTGAAGCGGGAACAAAGTAGCCGTATTCTTCTGCATATTTTGCCGCGTTATCCATATAATCCTTCACAGATTGAATTGTGTCACTGAATGCCTTCAGGCTGCTTTCAAGCCTCTTAAACATGTTGATTATAACTATCATCTTGACCAGAGCCTTGAGCTTGTCCTTCTTGCTCTGCTCCAGTTCCGACGGCACAGGGGTCCCGTCTGGGTACTTCAGCTTCTCGCTTAGCCTGTCAATGGAGAGGCCGTAATGTGCAAAGTTCATGCCGTTCAACAGGTCATATATCTCCTGAAATCTGATTTCCATGCTGTACCTGTTGCGCGGGTCAGAATCGATCCTTCTCTCAGGAGTGCTCATCCTCCCCTCAGTGTCAAGCTCCTTCGCAAACCTCCTGGAATGCCTGACCATGAACCTCTGAAGCACTTCATCCATGTCAACCCTTTGCCCGTTCATGAGCTTCTTCTGGTTTTCCGTGAAGTACCCCTTGAGCGTGCCGTTGTAGATGTCGCTGATGCTGTCTTCGCTCAGGTAAAACGAAAACAGGTTGTACAGGTCCATGATGCTGTTATTTACAGGCGTAGCTGTTGCAAGCACAACCTGTGCCTTGTTTTTTAGAACAAGCTGCCTCAAAGCGGAGTACCTTATTGTTGACGGCGTCCTGAAATAGTGAGCCTCGTCAACTATTATGAAGTCCTTGTCCTTGTATTTTTCGATCACCGAATCGGGGTCCTGGGAGAGCTTTTCGCTGCTTTCTGATTCAAGGAAAATGCTGTTCTTTTTCATCTCGTCTTGCCATGTGGTGTCAAGGACGCTCTTTGGGGCGATGAGCATCACCTTCCTGCCGTTCCTAATAGCGTTCATTGCAATGGAGAGAGCAACCCTCGACTTGCCAAGCCCTGTCGAGTCAGCTATCAGCACTCCGCCGTATTTCTGGATGATCGGCAACGCGCTCCTGGCTGAGAGCTTTTGGTGCGGGTACATGGTCGCAATCACGTCCTGCACTTGAGCGGAAATGTCAAACTCGCCCTTGTATGTTTCGTACAACGCCTTTGCTATAACTTCATAAGGGCTCCTCGTTGTAACATAATTCTTTAGAAATGAAATGAAGGTTTCCTTGAAATCCTCTGAACTTCCCCACATTTCCATGAACCAGCCAGCCAGTTCCTGCACAACTTCCCTGTCAGTGTTCACCATGTTCAGTTCCCTGTTGTAAACAAGACCCCCATAGGTGAAGTTGCTTGAGCCAACGACGCCTATGCCGTGGTTTATCTGCTGAAGGCTTGGGCTGGCGCCGATGTACGCCTTGCCATGAAAGAATGGCCCGGAGACTTTATGCACCTGCCTTTTGGGATTCTCGAAGTACCCTATGGCTTCCTGAAGCAGGTTAAAGTATTCAAGCTCATCCTCCTCCCTCTCCAGCTCTTCAAGGACCTCCTCCTCCCAGGCCTTGCTCTCCGTTGGCCCCCTGCCGAGCAGAAACATAAGCGGCCTGTCCCCAAGCGCAGCTTTTATTGAACCGTAGCCATGCACATTGAAATAGGCTGAAGCGATTGCTATCTCGCCGGAGTCAGCAAGCTCCCTTACAAGGAGGTTGGCCAGCTTTTCATTTTTATTGTCAACAATTTTGGTCAATTGTTGTTTCTCCTCAATTCCTCAATTAGATCTTTTACTTCCTTAGGGGGGTCAATGTGCTCTGCAAGGCACATTACATCCTCCAGATGTATATGTGTTTTATTTTTAGGTTCTCTTTTTGAATTATTCTCTTCATTTATTTCGTAATTGCATTCTCTTTTTACGTCATTAAACTTTGGTTGCGCTTCAAGTAAGCCGGCAATATCATCATAATCATAAATTATAGCATTAGAACCGCATTCCTGCTTTGTGAAGTCACTATTTTTTTTATCACTGAAAACATAATAATTAATTCCCAACTTTTTAAAAATTTTACAAAATGTTGGGAGGTTGCCACTACCGCTTCCATATAATAGCTGAGTTTCCTGCATGTCAACGTTCTCCTTTGTGAGCCAAATACGCAACGCCTCAACTTCATGTACCCCTTCACCTACAATAACTGTTTTTGCGAAAAGACAAGACAATAAGCTAGCAAGTAACGTGGCATTATTTTTAATTTTTTCTAGCTCAGGGCTAATATTGACAGGGTATAAGCGCGTACTACCTTCTACAAGCGAAAACCTTGTTATGTTATTTAACGATTTGGCGTCAATTATGTAAGGAGAATGTGTTATAACTATAACCTGGTTGGCGCTTTTAGTAATAAGGTTATCATGTATTTCCTTTTGTTTAGTGGGGTGCAGGTTCTGCGCAGGCTCATCCAACAATACAATTTTTTCCTCTTGTGAGAGAGCCACAGCCAACAACAAGCTTTCTAAAGTACCTGAAGAAACAGTTTCGTAACTCATTACATTATTATTACTGTCAAAAAGCCTGAGTGCGAGTTTTTTTACTTTTTTGTGAGACAGCTTGTTGTTTATTTCGTTAATTCCTACATCTATTTTGTTAATTCCTACATCTATTTCGTTAATTCCTACATCCAATTCAAACTCAGTCAACTTGTGGAACTCCTCATTTATTTTTTTAAATGTATTCTTCTCTTTGGGATCTAGCGAATTTTGTAAATTGAATAAAAATTCAGTTAAAAATGCGGGCTTAACTTCTAAAGGCCGAGGTTGTTTGGATATTGCACTTTCTATATTCGCAGGCGATTGATCTTGATATGATGTAGGTTTCTCATTGGATTCAAATATTACATCATCAATACTGTACCTAGGGTCTGAAAGTAAAACCAGTGATTTGGCAAAAATCGAATATATAACATTAACAATCGTAATGTCCCTTTGTTCTTTTTCTACATTGCATAATGTTTGTATCTTATTCAATTTATTTGAAATATAATTTTGCATTTTACCTAAATTCCTTCCAATAATATTAAATTTGAGGTACCCTATCTGTAAATTGGTATTATTTTCATTTTGAACAAGTAATTTATCCAAAGATGGCGCCTTATAATCATGACCTAATAAGTATACGATATTAGCAGGCTCCTTGCCATCGGCTCCCCTTTTTTTTAATTCTTCAAAAATAACTTCTGCAATATCAATAGTTGGCTGCTTCTCTGAATTAAACGTCAAAACTTTTTCTCCGAAGTAAATCTTGAAAATTATTTTTGGTATATTAATTGTTGATATGTCACGCGCCTTATCCCATTGAATAATAATTGTAAGCCGGTCCCCTAAAGAGCTAAAAATATTTTCTCCATAATTTGCAATATAATTAATAATAAGATTGCGTTGCGTATCAGTATATTTATTTGGCGAATAAGATTGCTCTCCAAAAGTTGTTATCGTTGAACATATTAAAAAATCAATGATGTATTGTTTATCCTGATTTGATAATTTAACCTCAATGCTAATATCAAAACTTTCAGAACCCCACTGGATGTAACCTTTATCATTAACCTCTTTTTGTTGGCTCATGACTAAAGAGACATAACGAATTAGCCGAAATAAGTTTGATTTGCCCGAGTTGTTCGGGCCAACTATATATGCCACCCCTTCAGGCAGTTCATAATTAAGTTCCCTAAACGAAAGGAAGTTCTTGGCGTTAATACTTTTTATTTGCATCATACTTCACTTTCTTTTTTATTGCTTTCAGCTTTGGCCAATCTGTCATCTACCGCCTCGACAAATGGCTTCTAAACTAAAATCAACATTTAGGGAGTTTAAAATAATTTGGTCAGGATTGCGCCTACCTTCCTGTTTAATTTCAACATAATACCTAAATGTTTCTCGTTCAAATAGATGTTTTGCATTTGTAGTGAGCTTTGGAGTTAATAAATTTGGAATTGGTAATTGTTGATGACCATCTGTCAAAGTATCCCCAATCGGTCTCCTTGAATAAAGCTCTCTTACGAGGAGGTTGGCCAACTTTCCATTGTCAATTATCCTGGTCATTGGGCACGCTCACCTTCTGGCGATTTTTCTTCGTTTGCATTTCTTAATGGCCGATCCGCCTTGATCAGGCGATCCTCTACAAGCTCAACAAATTCTTTATAGAATTCATCAAGTGAAAGATTGTTAATACCAATCGCTTCAAGCACTTTGGTGTCGAGTTCTCTTCTATCTTCCATTTTGACCTCATTATAATAAGGCTCCGCCTTTCTGTTAAAGATTTTTTCGTGGGAAAGGGACAAACTAGATAAAACTTTAAGATCTGGCATCGGCATATTCAAGTAGCCTTCAACAGTATTTGTTAAAATCCCGCCGCCCATTCTAAGTCCATAGATTTCCAACAGCATTAGGAAAAGTGTAGAGTTGAAAAATCGGAATATTGTTTCATAACTAATATTTTTAGGATATACCAGATAGAACATTTTATCAAATAATACCTCCTTATCATATATCGGATTGAAGAGTCTATCCATTTGATTTACAATTATAACAAATCTGGTCTTCTTTTGCATGGAAATGGAATACCAATTTTTTCGTCCCCTGACAGAGGGCAATTTATTATACCCCAAGCTCTCTCCATATTTCACATATTTTCTTGTATTAAGCCCGGGATTGTCTGTGTATAAACACAGATAATTTATTATCAAATTATCTTGACGATAACTTGATATTTCTTTAGGTCCTTTAATTAATGGTTCAACATCATTGTACTCAATAACAAATCTCTCCCCTCCCTCGTTTTCAATATAGATGAGACCCTGGTCTTCCAGCTCTTTCTCATTCTTAGCCTTTACACCCCATTCCTCAAACCTCTTTGGATTTGAGAGATAGTCAGCTTCGTATTGTGTCGATACATCCTTCATGTAGAAAAACTCGTTTGCGCCAGTTGTGAAACCACGTTTAATATCGGCAAAGTCTCTCAGCTTATGGGTGAGTTTCGGATATATCTTTTCCATGAAAAACTTTGCCCCAGGTTTCATATAAAACCATTTTCCATTTACTAACGCCCTTTTGTCCAGCTCAATGAACTGTATTACGCCATCCTCACCATAAGATTTCAGATAAACAAATTTGATACCGGGCGTTGTATTCTGTTTTCTCATTACGGTTATCACCGTATTCACATCTGCGCCGAAGCTCCTTTCCCTTTGCCCATATATGGCGACGATGTTTTCCTTGATTTTTTCCTGTAATGTTTTTCCATATCCAGTTTCAAGCCATTTGTCAGAAGATATTATGGATACAACGCCGTTATCAGCTACTAATTTCAGTGCTCTGATAATAAAATATGCATACAGGTCTGATTTTCTGTCCAAGCCGTACCTTTTTACATAGAATTCCTTTTTCTTTTTGTCTATGGATTCCTGTCTCACATATGGCGGGTTCATCACTACAATGTCGACCTTTGATTGGGTATAGCTCTCTATTGTATTAGGGTCGATCCCTGTTAGTTTGTTTATTTTTTTGCCTATCTTATCCAGGTTTTTCTTCAGTTCATTTTTCTCTACACCAGAAGACTTTATGTATTCATTTCTCCATAGCTCACGCTCCCGTTCAAGGTCCTTGACGTTCTCATCAATGGTATCGTTTACCTTGTATACAAGCGAGTCACTCACCTGAACAAGGGTTGCATCCAGGTTTGGAAGCGGCGAAGGTGTTTTCTGGTCTATTATAAGCGAAAGCCATAGCCTGAGCCTGGCTATTTCTATTGCCTCTCCCTCTATGTCAAACCCATATAAATTGCGGATGATGCGCTCCTTATATTCCAGCGGGTCATAGTTCCAACCTGCTTTTGTGTCAACCTCTTTCAGCAAGTTAAGCATTTCCTGCATCATAACAAGCAGGAACCCGCCCGAGCCAACTGCTGGGTCCATGATTTTCATGGAAAGCAATTTATTCTTGAATTCACTGACTTCAAACATGTTTAGCTTTCCTATGTAGTCATTCAGGCCATCTATGAACTTTTTTCCATCTGACGAAACCCGGTCTTCAAGCCCAAAGTAATTTGCGAGCGCCCTGCGGCATATAAAGGAGCTTTCGGTTACTGGGGTGTAAAATGTACCTTTTGAACCCCGCTCATATTCAGGCAACATGTTTTCAAACACCGTTCCTATCAGGGCAGGGTCAATGCTCACCTCAACCTCCAGGGGCGCGGTTTCGTCGACGGTAAAGTTGTACCTGTTAAAGAACTTCCTCGCCTTCTTGAACAGCTCGTCCATCTTCTGGCTGAGCTTGCTTTCAACAATATCTATGTAATCCTCCTTTTCAAATAGCGAGCCATTGAGAAATGGGAACTCTGTAGACCCCTTCCTGTTCAGGCTTTCATAGAATACCTTGTTCAGCTCCAAGTAGTCATGAACACTGTCAACAAACTTTTTGTCCTTTTTGAGCCAGCCCTTCTTTTGCAGAAAATAGAGAAACATAAGCCGTCCAAGGAACCTTTGGGCATAAGCTGAACCGTATTGGGGCAAAACACCTTTTACTGCTTTTTCTATCTCCTGGTAAAGACCTCTGTAACCCTCGAAAAACTCATCCCTGACCTTTTCATAGGGCAGGAATGTGTTGTCATATGCCTTTCTCAGCGTATCCTCATCCCCCGGATTATTCATTGATTTGATCACATCAATATCAGTGATGTAAAGCCTGTCAGAGACATGGAGGATTTTTGTCTCTCCAGTGATTTTTGGGCCGGCCACAATCACCACATAACTTTCAACCCCGTTTGTAAACACAAGCAGCGGCCTGTGGAGCCTCTTAGCTCTCCAGGAATTAGCGGTCTTGACGCACTGGCTCCTGCCGAGTTCCCCGTCAACCTGCACTATGCACGCTTCAATGTAGCTGTCCTTGTAGAACCTTTTAATTGAAATTGGCTCTACATGTATTGCTCCCTGCCTTTTTAGCTCCTTAACATCAAGTTCCTGTAATGTAATTATATAGTTCAGAAGACCTTTTCCCAGAAGGCCGAATCGAATTTTGTTGAGCTTAGTATTTCATCTGGTAACTTCTGGCTCATTTATTTTCACCAACAGGGCTAGCTAAAAACCTGCTGGAATAAATGATCGATTTTTCGGTGCTGTTCAATTGCGTTAACCATGTCATAAACACCATTGATTAGATGATGGATGAATATAAACATTGTATAACAGCTGGGATTAGGATAGATTCTGAACTTGTATGCCCTTATCAGTTCCATACAATTTATATTTTCATTCATGTTTATAAGCCCTACTATGGTTCGCTTTCACCCATAAATGGTGTGAGATTTCCAGCTCGATTGCTACTTCCGGGCGCCGGCATGAAAAATATTTAGGTAAACAATGAAAGCCTCATGTTAAATTATTGACGACTTCTACCTTGGTTGGGAATGACAGGGATAGGCTGGCCTCACTTGCCATAACCCTGCGGCTACCGTGAGTGC
Source organism: Nitrososphaeria archaeon (assembly GCA_029775955.1). Classification (GTDB taxonomy): domain Archaea; phylum Thermoproteota; class Nitrososphaeria; order Conexivisphaerales; family UBA164; genus KM4347-05. The sequence goes on from JARVJW010000056.1 coordinate 18,761, forward strand.
GGATGGCCTTCTTTGAATGATGAATACCTGTACACCAGCCACGAGCCTAAAGTGGCCGGAGCGGGCTTGAAGGTCAACGCTCCGAATGATGGTTATAAGAAATTATAACCTTTCAGAAACGGTATATCTTGTTTGTAGACAGCCTGGTCAAAAAGCGCCAGGGCTCGTCCTTGATAAGCGATTACCCGAAGGAATTCATATTCCTCCTCCTGCTATCTATACCTTTTTGGCTGATATTCGAGGGCTACAATCTGTTTACGCATAGTTGGTCATACATCAACTATCAGTGGTATATACATATAATAGATTTCAGTATTATAATGCCCGCATTCGCCGAGACTTTCATGCTACTCTGGGGATCCACAAGAAGAGTAATAAGCAGAGCACGCGAGATGCACAAAGCCTGGTATTATTCCATCGCTGCATTCGGTGCCGTGGTGTCTGTGATTCCGCTCGTTTTTCCATACGCTGCTTTTTCTCTCATGTGGGTAGGATTATTCCTGTTAATCGACCCTATAAATCATCTCAACGGGAGAATCAGCCTCATACATGAGTTCTTACACGGCAGGTGGAGGAATATCATAGCAATAGCCGTAGGATCCCTGATTGTGGGGTTTCTGTTCGAATTCTGGAACTACTACGCCTACCCGCATTGGATATATAACATACCTATATTCGGCAGCTACAAACTTTTCGCGATGCCCGCGCTCGGCTACCTAGGATACATCTTTTTCGGGATGGAAGTATTCTCTTTTTACATTTTCTTCCGGTCTTTCATTTTTCATTACGAGCCGCCAGTGTTCGGAAACAAAAGCGGATGATGAAGACGCCAAAATCAAAGTTTCCTGTTCAGGGCGAGCAAAGAGAGTATGGCTCTATTCATTGGATTGTTATTTATTCTAAAAGATGAATCATATCTAATGAGCTCTAGGTTTGTAGCGGCGATAGATCAAGGTACGACCGGAACTAGATGCGCAATTTTCAATGGATCAGGGAGGCTAATCGGCTGGTCTTACAAAAAACACAGGCAGATATACCCAAGGGAGGGATTTGTTGAGCAGGACCCGATAGAGGTGATCAACAATGTAAGATCTGTTATCAAAGGAGCCATAAAAGATGCAAAGATAGAAGGAAAGCAGATCTCGGCTTTAGGTGTAGCGAATCAAAGGGAGACGGTAGTCGCATGCGATAAGCGGAGTGGAAGGCCCCTCTACAACGCAATATCATGGCAGGATTCAAGAACAAAATCTTTTATAGATGAACTGAGGGCGGACGAATTTTCTAAGACTATAAGCGGGAAGACCGGCCTAAGCATAAGCACTTACTTCTCCGCATCAAAGATAAGATGGATGATCGATAACGTCCCCAAATTAAGAGATAAGACGGAGACGCTCTGGTTGGAAACGTAGACAGCTGGATGATCTGGAATTTGACCGGCAGGAGGTCATATGTTACAGACTACACGAATGCGTCTAGAATTATGCTTATGGATCTAAAGAAGCATAGATGGGATAGAGAGCTGCTGGAATTTTTCAAGATACCGGAAGGGATTCTGCCAGAGATAAAAACCTCGCTTTCATCCGACGGGCTTGGCCATTTAATGGAGGCGGATCTGCCAGCTGCGCAAATAAACGCAGATCTAGGGGATCAGCAGGCCGCGCTGTTTGGGGAGAGATGTTTTTCGGAGGGAAACACGAAGGTAACCTATGGAACAGGCAGCTTCATACTTCAAAATACTGGCAAGAAGGTCGTAAAGAATGGGAAAGGGCTGATATCTACATGCGCTTATGGGGAGATCGATGGATCGTGTAAATATGCTCTTGAGGGTTCCACCCAGGTCGCAGGCGAGCTATTTGATTGGCTGACAAGCAAGCTTCAGATGTTTAAATCACTGAAGGATATTAAGCGGAATTTTGACAAAGACTATCAGTCTTCTGTGCATATAGTTCCCGCTTTCAACGGGCTCTTTGCCCCCTATTGGGACGATTCAGCGAGAGGGCTGATAATCGGCTTGAGCGGCAATTCTAATAAAAAGGATATTGTAAGCGCAGCTTACAGGGCCGTGTGCATGCAGGTGGATGATATAGTCAGCCTGCTCAAGCCTATCAGGGGGGACATAAAAGTTGACGGAGGCGTTTCACGCGACGACGATATGATGCAGCTGCAGGCAGATCTGTTGGAGCGAAAACTGTTAAGATCCGAGATGCAGGAAGCTACTGTCTTCGGCGCAGCGCTGGCCGCGGGTCTATCATCCGATACTTGGTCGACTGAGGAAATCAAGAGTTTCTATCCGGGTGGAAGGGTCTTTTATCCCAAGATGGGAGATGAAAAAGTTGATAATATAAAGAGGGACTGGAAAAAAGCCGTTGAGAGATCGCTTCATTGGATTAGTTAATTTATAGTTACATTAGAATAGTTAAGGGTTCAATGTAATAACATTTAAATACTACCAATTTCTTATATTCCGTATGCAAAAGCCACAAGAGGAGACGGCGTACGTTCCAAAGCGTTCGGTTATAACCACTCTTTCTGCGATGGGCTATTTCCTAGATGGCTACGATTTAAGTGTCATCTCCGTTTTCACGTTGGTGCTAGTTACATACAAGATATTCCAATATTCTGCCTTTACAGAGTCGTTTGTTTCAGGTGCAGCTCTATTGGGCGCGTTCGTCGGAGCAGTCGTCTTCGGTCACTATGCCGACAGGATAGGCAGACGTTATCTGTACATCTTTGACCTTATATTCTTCGCTGTGTTTGCTGCGCTTTCAGCCCTCTCTACAAATATGATAGAGATGATAATTTTCAGATTCTTCGTAGGCTGGGGTGTAGGTGCTGATTACGCTCTGAGCCCAGTTTATACCACCGAGATGTATCCCAATAAGAAGAGGGGCGCGGGGTATGGGTGGGTATGGACATTTTGGAGCATAGGCGCGGCGTCAGCCTTCATTATAGGTTATGCTATATTTCTGGTAAATCCTCTAGTTAGCTGGAGATGGGCTTTAGGTCTTGGTGCGATCCCAGCGGTGATAACGGTCTTCTTAAGGACAAGGATGCCTGAGTCGGCGAGGTGGAGGATTATAGATAAAGGTGAACAGATGGATAAAAGCGTAAGAATGGTCGCTCAAAAGATAGGTATAACGCCTCAAGATGTGGAGGCTATACTAGCAGAGAGACAGAGACAGGCGAATATAGCTGCTGGTTCTTCATTAGCCTTGTTTAAGGGAGAGTACGGAAAGCGTACCGCGGTCGTTTGGACGCAGTGGATAGTCTACGATATAGCGGCTTATGGTATCGGGCTCTACAGCCCTCTGATTGCCAAGAGCTTCGGCTTCAGCGGGGCGCATTCGCTTCTTCTTTCGTTCATCTGGTACATGCCGTTTGGCTTCTTGGGCGCATTCGGCGCCGTGCTGCTGAATGACAGACTGGGTAGAAGGACCCTGCAGGCACTGGGTTTCTTTGGCATGTTCTTAGCTATGATCTTGTTCTATGTTGCGTCGTTTGCAGTCGGCGCAGCGGTATTGGGCTTCGGCGTGACGGCATTCATATTTGATTATTTCCTTGGTAATTTAGGTCCAGGCAACACCATGGGACTATACGCGATAGAGTTACTGCCTACGAAGTTAAGGTCCTCATCGATGGGTAATGCGACTGGCATAACTAGGATTGTCTCATTCCTCTCTGCCTTCCTATTCCCTTACGTCACGCTCTCGCTGGGTAAGTCTTCATTCTTCCTGATCCTCCTAGTCCTAATGCTGTTTGCGTTCCTGTTCACGATATTCTTCACACCGGAGACAAAGGGCCTTACGCTGGAGGAGATTGCAATCGCTTCCTATAAGCATGTAAAAGGCATACCTAAATTGGTGATGCCGTCTAAAAGCTAAATTGGTGATGCCGTCTAAAAGGCAGTGATACCTCCGATTTAGGAATGATCGATATTTAATCCATAGAGTGGATGGACTTAGGAATGATGGCTTATATCATTAATCCCAGCCTCATCCACTCGCTTATCTTTTTTTTATAATCCTCTTTCTCCCCTTCATTTATATCCTTGATCTTTTCTTTTATTTTTGAGATTATGCTGATTATCTTCGGATTATCAGAAACCTCGCCCAAAATGTCTATTATGGCTGCTGTTTCATTCGAATATTCATCCAATTTGTCAAGCCAGAAATTTGGCAGTTTATAGTCTAAGAGTGAGAACAGTATATATGTAAGGGTCGGTACCTTCATCTTGCCTATTTCAAACGACTTTTTCCATCTTATAAACATCCTGTTTGGCGGAGGGAGGTATAACAAGAACTTGAGGTATTCCATTATATTATCTATCATCTTATCATTCAACTGCTCATATTCTACGCCTTTATCCCCGAATATCAGCATCCTCGGTTGCCTTTCCTTAAGTTCGGATAGGTTCTTCCTTATGTGCTCAAACGTTTCGTTCAATTTATTGTAATCCCGGTTCTCGGGGAAGAATAGCCGGTTCCTGTCGAAGTAGAGGTGCTTTATCCCCTGAGCGATATTCGCCCTTAAAAGCAGATCTTTGTCGATCTTTGACAGATCCTGCGGCTGCTCCTTTCTTTTGAATAACATAAATATAAGAAGGAATAGCAGGTTTTTATCCTTTGTGTCTCATCTGCAAACCTATAAAAAGGAGCAGATATATAATTTGACTATATATGTTGTTTTTAGTGAAACTGATATTGGGGATATTTATCGGCTTGATAGCTCTCTTTGTCAGGTTTTGCAGCTTTGAGCATAATATTCCCGCCATTCGCAGGATTGGCGTTGAAGACGTTCTCTTCGTTCTTCGCCAGCCCGTCCAACAATAATACCTTCTCTTCAAAAAGCTTAAACTTCACCTATCCCCAGAACTGGATAGAGATCAACCCTACTGTCATCACAAGTTCGTTTGCAAAGAACCTGAACGCAACGAAGCTCGCAAATCTCTCGAGCATACAGGTGCTGATCCCAAGTTCTTCGATGGTTTCGCTTCTAGGCAGCGGTCCAGCGCTCTTATCGTCCTTATCCTCCAAAAACTCCAGTATACCGAAAGAAATATCTGGTATACTTTCGAATACGAATTTGATGCTGGTGGGGGCGATCAACCTTTCGCAGTGCAACATATCAAATAAAACTAATCTGACATCCTCTACGTCAAAATTATATAAGGTTGTCAATATCTCGAATAGTTCGAAAGTCAATATATCCTTCGCTATGATCAGAGGAATGCCAGCTTTTACCGCGACATTCAGCAATTTGACCTATGAGAGCACGATACACATCCCGTATGGCAGCCTAGCCGGCATTATAGATGGCAAACATCTCTGTTTTGTATTCGCATTCGCAGGCAGAGGATCGGAATTATCGCAGACCAGCTACGCTTTTGACAGGGTATACAAGAGCGTAGAATGTTAGATGAGTATCATACAGCCGTATATGTTGCACAAACGTGTGGATAATACCCCTAAATTCATGCTGTCGAAGCAGTTATTCTTACTGGATGGAGATGGGACGCTCTATCTCTGGGACAAGCCGCTTGAATCCTCCACCAAATTCATAAAGAAGATAAAAGAGCTCGGAAAGGACTTCATAATTCTGAGTAATAACGATTCGGAGAGCAAACTGAAGAGATTGAAGTTTCTGCGCAAGATACTTGACGTTGACATGACAGAGGATAATCTGCTTCTTCCGAATGATCTGGTTACAGCCTCGTTTACACGGCGTTAAGTTAGGAGCTTTGATAGGCTGATAAGCGATGAATTCAAAGACGAGCTGGTCAGTAAGGGCTTTAGATATGACTGGCATGACCCGGATATCATTCTTATAGGGTTTGACACGGACCTTACATACAAGAAGATGAAGAGGGTAATAGAGCATATAAACCGCGGAAAGAAGTTCATCTTGACGCATATCGACTCGCTGTGTCCTTATAAAGGAGGACAGGAGAATTTTAGAGAAGCTTACAACCGACGAAGAATTATCAGGCTTCCTGAATTGGGCGCTTGAAGGTCTGCGCCGTCTCATGGCTAACAATTTTGTATTTACGTGGCAACCCTGAAAAAAAATATTTAGGTAAACAAATGAAGCCTCATGCTAAACTACTGGTAGCTTCACTACCTTGGTTGGGAACGACAGGGATAGGCTGGCTTCACTTGCCATAACCCTGTGTGGCCTGCCTTTTAAACTATTTTCGTATACTCTTCCATGGTCAACATAGAAGATATTTATGGGCCTTCCGAATACCTAAAGGCAGCAGACCTGCCGCCAAAGCCAGTGAAGTATAAGATACAGGACGTCTATACCGACACGTTTTTCCAAAACAACACGGTTGTCACGAAAGTTGTGCTTGTGCTTGAAGGAACGAAAAAGCACTTTATAGTCAACCGAACAAATGCGTATATTCTCGCAGACATGTTCGGCAAGGAGGCCGACGTATGGAAAGGAAAGGAAATAACTGTCGCTAAGCAGCTGATCAAAATGTCTGACAGCACTGAAGGGTTTACAATTGTGGTTCAGAGGGGGAAGGAAAATGTTCCGTAAGCACAAAAAGAAGGTTCAACCAGTTTTGCTGTTTCCCAGTGTAGGCTGACTTTTAAACTATTTTTTTATCTTTTATTATGAACCTTCATGGTTGGCGCCTCTATTTCGCTTCCGTAGTCCCATTAGTTATAATAGTTTTCATTGGCATGTACATTCTCCGCTTCGGCAGGACAGGGTACATTGGTCTCGCTTCCGTTACGCTGATCGGCTCCGGCATGGGCCTGCTGATAGGCGGCTTTGCGTATTACTGGGAAGAAATGAAACGGTCAAGCCTGCCGCCACGCCCAAAAATCAGACATATCAAGGAAACAAAACGAAACAAGC
>JARVJW010000070.1 GCA_029775955.1 Nitrososphaeria archaeon
GATAGAATGGCAGTATGCCCTTCATGCCATTCAGTATTTGATAGGGATGTAGGTGCTGCAAATAAGCAAGAAGGGCTTTGCCTGGGGAACCTAGGCGAGACGCTCGCAGAGGATTATGCCTCTAGCATGTTAGAATACATAAAGCGCATGTGAAAGCAAGCATTGCCGTTGAAGCTCCAAACAAGCGGGCGTGGCCCTGTCCGCAAGGGCGGGGTAGTTCACATGCTGCAATAAGGAACATAGGTTTTATGAAGGTAGGGATGAGTATTCCCGAATGGGCGCCTGCGGCGAGCTCTGCGGTGAACTCCCAAAAGTAGGTTGCAACTATGTGAATTAGGAAACTTTAGGATGAAGAGGATGTCAGGTTAGTTGCCCTAGGTCAGCGAGACCTCGATCTTGTATTTTATATTGTTATTGAGATTTATTTCTTTTCTAGAAAGCTTATGAGGCCCTTATACCTGTTCCTTATTGTAACTTCTGTTACTCCTGCAGCTTCCGCTATATCCTTCTGCGTCTTTTTCCTACCATCTAAAATGCTAGCTGCATAAAGCGCCGCAGCAGCAAGTCCAACTGGGTCCTTCCCAGCTGTAATTCCAGCCTGCATGGCCTTCTTAATTATGTCAACTGCTATCCTGTTTATCCTCTCATTTAGCCCAGCCCTTGTAGCTATCCTGCTGATCTGCTTCACAGGGTTATCTACAGACATTTTCATGTCAAGTTCCTTAACTATTAGTCTGTACCCCTTTGCCAAGTCCTTTCTCCTTATGTTTGAAGCGAGAACAAGGTCGTTCAGTGACCTGGGCACCTGCATTTGTCTGCAAGCTGCATAGAGGGAAGCTGCCACTAACACCTGAATGCTCCTTCCCCTGACCAGATCTTTTTCAAGAACCTTCCTATAGATGTATGCAGCCATCTCTAATATATTATTTGGGACACTGAGCTTGTCAACAATCCTGTCAAGTACAAACATTGCTTGCCTTAGATTCCTGCTTTCAGAGCTATGAACCTTGCTCCTGCTGTCCCACTTCCTGAGTCTATAATACGCCTCCTTGTTATCCTTTGAAATTACTTTCCCAGAAGCGTCTCTATCTGTGCTATCAATTACTGTAGAAAGGCCCATGTCATCCATTCCGAGCGTTTCAGGCAAGCCAGCTCTTGCCCTTCCCTCGTTCTCATCTTTTGTGTATGCCCTCCACTCCGGTTCTGTGCTTTCAACCCTTTCCTTAATAACAAAGCCACATTTTGCGCAGATTATTTCCCCAGTGTCGCTGTCGTGCAGGAGATCCCTTGAACCGCATACAGGGCACTTTTCAATGCCTCCCGCTTCCCCAGAGCTTAATTTCTTGAAGGGCATAACTTATAACCTAAAATAATTTTAATCTATAATATAAATCTTTCTATGGTATCGGGTGTGGGACACTATTTAACATTATTTACCATAACAAAAAAGCATAACGTTATTCGCTATATAGAGACGAACTTCCCAGCTTATATATGTGGCAGGCTGCACAGCGACGATATCCAGAAATCAATGATCATATCAGCAAATGAGTAATCCAAAAAAGGGATTGGGGGGAAAGCAATGAAAAATGCCCCAGACCTCTGGTGCATGTAGCTGTCAGCGTAATCCAGATAGAGCAGGCCATCCTCTTTAGGACATGGTCAAGCTTCTCCTGATCAATCAGCTTGGTCAAGCAGGATGCTGGCAATGTTTACAATGCTGTATGTAAAGTTTCCTGCAAGACAATTGATAAGCTATGCTCTGATGTAATGATAGCTATTCACAACCTGCGTGCGTTCAAGGAAATCACAGCGTCTAATACATGACGGCACAGGCTACTCCCTGACTATCAACTATCGTATGCTAAGAAGCTTAAGGATATGGCAAAGGTCGATGAGAAAAAGGCAGCTTTTTGCTTACATGTTTGCCATAATGGACCTGAAGGGTGTACATCTTGTTCAAGTCAGAAAGGAATAGCTTTGACAGGGCAATGCTAACAAGTTGACACTGATACAGCAAAGGCTTGACAGGCACTGCATGACATGTTTGCGATAATAATTCCAAATTCAATGTTAAATGGTTCCCAGAAGTGGGGCACTATGAAATAGTTTGTAACTAAATAAAATACCTTGAACAATATCATCAGAGGAGCAATTCGATGCTATGCTGCAGACAAGATGCTGGTTTGCCCAGAGGCGTGATGATAGAATTGAATGCTCCGCATCCGTTCACAATCTATTCAACTTTGATAGATAACTATGCAATGTGTCCCACACCAAGCTAACAACACATTTATATATAACAAAAAATATATAAATTAAGGATGCTTAAGAATGAGACAATAAACAGTAGAGTGAGCACTTCCGAATTTGTACATGTGGAAAGCTACGGTGAACTTTCAAAAGGAGGTCTACTAGTTGTCATTCTATAAAGCAGGAAATCCATACCTTTCAAGGGAAGGAGGATGGCGGAAAAGTAATGTAATAATGTCTTTTATACAGAAAAGATTCAGGGGCTCAGGATATTCAGATGTTCCTGTTCAAATTAGGGAGGAAATGGTTCCACTAAACGAATTGTTACATTTAATGGCTATCAGAAAGGAGGATGTAATTGCAGACCTTGGGGCAGGGGCCGGATATTACACTTTTATATTTGCGAAGTTTGCAAGCAAAGTATACTCCATAGATGGGATTGAGACAAACGCAAAATTGATAGGAGCAAGGGGCATTGCAAACGTGTTTCCGGTGACTGCTGACCTTTGTTCTCAGATTCCAGTAAAGGATTTTACATATGCCTTTTTTTCAAATAGCCTACATGATATGGAATGCTGGAGGGAACTGATAGGCAAGTTGCATGACATGCTTCCTGAAGGTGGGAGGCTTGCAGTACTGGATTTCAAGCCTGACACTCCATTTGGTCCTCCGCATTCAAGAATTTCAGCTGATCAGCTTGATCAGGTGGCATTTAGTGCCGGTTTTTCAAAAAAGGGAACGGCCGATTTCAGGTATCATTATCTTTCCTTATTTTCCAAGGGATTTAACTTTTAACTCAGCGAGCGGGAAGTCCCTTGACTTGGATGAAAGCGAGCAAAAGTCTTTATAATCATGCAGCTATAATAGGACAAGTAATGTGTTAAAAAAGTATGTTGAAGATCAAGGTAAATAATATGGTTAGTGCGGAAA
>JARVJW010000054.1 GCA_029775955.1 Nitrososphaeria archaeon
GAAGCGGGAGGTCTTTAACAGGCTAGGACGTGAGGGATGGAAGCGGGCTAAGGAGTACGGCTGGTGGAGATATTCTTCTCTGTATCAAGAAGGTGATAGCGTAAGCTCTAGACGATTTCAGAAGGCTGAGCTGTCGCTAAAGGTGTTACTGTACAGCAAGTTTCAGTCCATGTAGGGAAGGAAGGAACTCGCCTGCTGGACCCGTCCTACGTAGAGGAATTGCATTAACAGGAGTTAAGCTACAAGCTACTTAATGCTATATGCTACTCTGAAGGAGCTTAGGGAGCCAATATCGGGCTAGGCTTTTGAGGGCCTTGGTAAAGCATACTGTACAACGTGAAGGTTGACGCTGGCCCCTTGACATTTCACTAGAAAGTTAAAGGATATAGGTGACCTAAAGATAGCTGCAAATAATTGAAATTCTTGATGAAAAAATAGCATCAAGGATGATAGAAGAGCAGGTTGAGGGGATGTCAAACTGCTAATGACCATGCAACACAATGAAATCCTGATCCATGACTTGTGTCTTACACATGTTCTCACTATCAACACACTCTTCTGGTATAAATACGTACTATGATGCCAGGTACCTGAGGTGGGCACTAGGTTATCTGGGCGCACATGGCAGTAGCAAAGTTCTATCATATGCTAGCTAAGTCCATTGCTCTTGTTTTAGCAAAACTGCTGAAGATAATATATGGGTCTGAAGGAGAAGACCTTATAAAAAGGAATTATAGTTAGGGATGATGACCGCATTTCACAAATTAGGAGCTGTCCCGATGGGTAACTGGCATAGGCTATGTGACGGAGATAAATTTATGAGCTCAAATAGATAGCACTACAGGAAGCAATTTGTAAACATATTTATTATGGTATCTTTATAACACAAGCTCAATGGCTTACGACGCCTTTTTAAATTTTCAATGAATTAGAAATAATATTGCCACTGCTAGGATAAAGCCCAACACAATTCCCGCAACACCCCATGAAATTGGATTCCCTTTTTTCTCCTTCTCTATTTCAATTTGATAAAATTCTTGCATAAGTGCAGGCAACCTCATAGCGGAGTCAAGATATTTTGTTATCCTACCAGCCAACTGTTTCACCCTGAATATATAGTAATCTTTGTAAAGCCCTTCCTGCTCAAAGATAGATGGAAGCGTCTGTATAAAATTAAATTTAGGATCAAGGATTCTACATACGCTGTCAAGCATAAGCCCCATCCTTAGATAAAGTACAAGTTGCTTTGGAATCCTAAATGGAAATCTGTAAATCACCCTGTTGGCAGCATACATAAGCATTCTGACATCTGACTCACTAACTTTAAATCCCTCCATTTCATTTAATGCCATATCAATCCCGTTTGCTATTATGTATCTGTTTACAAACGGATCAAGTACTCCTAGGTCTATTAATGCATCGATAATTTCTTCTGTATTTCTGGTTGCAAGAGACATATAAAGCCACATCATTTTATCCCTCATATCTTTTGGAAGACTTCCCACCATTCCAAAATCATAAAGCGCTATTTTCCCGTCATTTAAAATGGAAATATTTCCTGGATGTGGGTCTGCATGAAACATTTCCATCTTCAGGACCATGACAAGATAAAGTTTTGAAAGTGTTGATGCTATTTTTACCCTGTTTATTTTGAGTTCATCTAGCTTTTTTACATCAGTTACCTTTATGCCGTCTATTCTTTCCATTACTATAATTCTCCTGCTTGAAACTTCAGGAAAAATATCAGGAACAATTACATTATTGTAAGAGGACAATAACGATTTTAATCTTTTCATGTTGTTTGCCTCCTTTGCATAATCCATCTCTTCGTAAACTGTTTCATAAAACTGGTCAACCGCAGTCATAAAAGAATTAATAAATGCCCTTCCCATAAAAATAGACATCCATGGCAAAAGCTTTTTTATTACTACCACATCTTCATCTATCACCTTACTTATATCAGGCCTTATAATTTTAACGACAACCCCCCTTCCCTTGTATTTTGCTTCATGAACCTGTCCAAGGCTTGCGGCACTTATTGGAATCGGGTTAAACTCGTCAAAAACCTTATTGATTCCACCCAGATCTTCATCGATAATTTTCTTTATACCTTCAAATTTTGCTGGAGGCACCTGATCCTGAAGCCTGACAAATTCATCCATATACGGCTGAGGCAGCACGTCACTCCTTACGGAAAGCAACTGCCCCAGTTTTATAAATGCTGGCCCAAGTTTCATAAATTTGTCAACCATCTTTTTTGCATGTTCCCTCATTAAATTATAGTTATTCCTTAGATCTTCGCTCTTAAGGGCTTTTCTCCTGTCAAAATAGTAATATATGAAACTTGGCAGTAAGGTAAAAAATATCTTTAATATCCTCTTAAGCGTCATTTTTAAATTATCGACCTGATTACTGTGGGTACGAACTCCAAGGCCAAGTGCAGAAACGGGTGGTATCTCGGATCAAATGCATCAATATGCAATTCAAATCTGTCCTCATATTCCCTTATATGCAGGCCATTTTTGCCCCTATATTGAGAAATTGACCCCATTGGAAATCCAATAATGGTTTTTTCCACCCAAGGTGGTGGATTCAACATTACCGATTTATCAATTACGAGCTTTAGTCCCATGTCACTCTTTAAGTTTTACACATTAATAACAATTAGGTATTATTTTAAATCATCAAAAATGAACAAATGAACTATCCCCTACAGACGGGGCTTCCTGCTTTATAGGAACAGGATTGCTTCGCAGTAGAGGCAGTTACTCCACACCACAGCTTGTTCCAAACCTACAGCAGAATGTTGCATATTATATACCTGTCAAGGATGAGCCACAGGCATGAATAAGTTCGTTCTCAGATTTCTTCGGAACCATTCAGAGCACTTCACTGTAGCTGGGTTAATTACACGCCTGCCACGCCTTTCTGCCATGCAGGCAGTTGGCGAAGTTGTCCCCCAAGTTCCTTTACTGCTGATGCTATCGTCTTCTCCATCGCAAGCGATCAGAAGTTCCTGCTTCATAGAGTGGCAACTCGTAGACCTCCTTTTGAGAGTTCGCCGTAGCGCTTTCCACAGGCGTGAATTCGGGAGTGCCCCACCCTACTATGCCAATATTCCTTATGTTTATTGCAGCACCGTTTCTGAAAGGTTATAATT
>JARVJW010000001.1 GCA_029775955.1 Nitrososphaeria archaeon
GCTTTTTGTCCTAGCTATTTTTCCCTTGAAGTTTCTTAAATCCTCGAAAACATTTGTCCTATCTGATAACTGTTTTGCAAGTTTATGCAAAATGTTATTGACCCTGTTCTTCTCCCTTGAACTGTATTTAGGAACTTCTTTTCAGTTCTGGAAGCCTCTGGATAATTCTTCTCTTCAGCTCATATGTTCTGTGTATAGTGTAAATTTCCTTCAAATTTATTGAATGATGCCTTTCGCCATCATAGCCATCTAGGAGGTTTGTGTCCCATGATATCGGTTTTTCAACCTTTAGTCCTGCTTCTTTTCTAACGGTTACTATTAGGCTGTTTGAGTTCGCCTAAGCCATTTATCCCAACACCACGCCCTTCTCAAATCTATAGTTATACTCTCTTCGTAAGGTTTCACTGAAATCCCATTCCTGTAACTGTAAAGCGTTTCCTTAACTCTAACGAATCTTCAGTTCAGGCTTATTTCTTCCTGCTCGCCCACGAATGTATCCTTTCCTCCACGATTCAAGCACCGAATAAGCCTGTTTTATTGCTGAGTCCACGTAATGCTTGGAATAGGCCCACCCTTCAAGATACTAAGCCTTTTTCCAAAAGCCTTATCCTTCCTCTTCCATACAACTTCCATAACTCATCCAGGATAGAGTTTGCACATGTAATCCTCTATAAGCCCATTTACCTCAAGGGCATGTGGTATTGAGTATGCTTTAACCAACAAGCTTCTTGACACCATCAATAACCTCCCCATACCTATGGCTTCTCATTCCATAGAGTCTTCCAGCAAAGTGAGAAACTGTCGTAATTAAGTCTTCAACAAGTTCTCCTTGAGTCTTTTCATCATGGTTTACTATTTTTGTTCCGAAAGTTGTGAACGTTTTCTTTCTTTAAAGTTTCAATACCAAACCTTGTGAGCCTGTCTTCATAAGCGATTATCACTTTAGATATTCTTCTATATTTACCAATATTTAAATTTATCTACATCGAAACTGTAGTCTACGGCGTTGATTGTGGCAATGAAGCCACTGTCCTGCATATCTGTGAAGCTAAGATCACAGTATTGTTTTCCTGAATAAGCTGCGGGTTGCCTAGGCTCAGGCCGTAAAGGGGTGGGTTCCATGCAAATGTTCCGCTGCCCAACCTGAAAGCTGTGCCCCCGGAAACAAGGGACAATGACACTGTAAAATTCTGCCTCTCAGTCAGCATTTCACTGGGAGAGATCGAGACATTTATGGGAATTACAAGGTAAACCCTCTGTCCCTGGATTGCGCTTAAAGGAACGGAGGCTATTCCCACAGGCCCCGAACTGTTCCTCACTGTAACGCCAATTGCCCCATTGAGTGGAACGTATGGCACATTGTACACAAAAGATGCCCTTTCCTGGATTACAACGTACCCGTTTCCGGCCCTGAGCACTTCAGGCTGCCCGACTTCCAGCCCAACTATAGCATTGCTGAAGTTTATTACCCTGCTGAAGCTAATTGTTACAGGCAGCACATCCATCAGGTTTACACTGGCAACTACCTTTGCCGTAACATAGCTGTAAGACAGGGCGGAGATGTTGGGCGTTATAGAAAGAGAGATATTCTGGGAGGAATGGGGCTCCACGTCAACAACAGGGGAAGAGCCTGAGGCTATAACCTCATTCGTGGGGGAAATGACGTAAATGCGCATGGAGAGGCCGTAAACTTGCAGGTAGCCGCTGTTGGTTACTGTTACATAACCGTTTTCCACACTAACTGAAAGGCCCATCACGGATACAAGGGGGACAAATATGAGGCCGAGTCCTGCTATAAACACAATCGTAAACAGCAAGAATCTTTGTAAGCTTCAGTAATAATATATTGTACAACAAATTTATAAACATTTTTACAATGATGCTTTGTTGCATTAATTGATTATTCCCGGCCAATGAACAAATTAATTAAGGCACGTGTTCCTTTGTCCAGCTTACCCTCGTGCCACCGCGATACGCCTCCACAACATTATATGTGAACACCTTGGCTATTATTTCGTTGAATATTCCTGCATCAAGCACTGATGACACGTACTCTCCTAGCATTAACGAAGAGAACACCGCTTCCACCTGCCACCTCTGTCCGTATCTATGCTTATTTTTCCATGCAGTTGGATCATTGAGGAACTCCCTAACTACATTTGACCTGACGTACGAGCCCTTCGATTTTCCAGTGGAGTTGGGCTTTATTACAGGCTCTGCGCCCATGGCCTGCACTGAAGTTATCCCTGGAGTCATAGGCCGAATCACCGAACACCTTATTCACTTTGTCCATTGCACCAAGCTTGCTGAACTCCTTCCCGTCAGCGCTCATCTGTTACCTCCACGCTGAGGTGATTAGCTATATCACATGAAATGTGCAGCTTTACCCATCCCCTCCTCACTTCTGCCTGATCCATTCACCCCTATTGAATATCTTGATGAGTCAACTGCTATGCCAACAGGATTATCCTTGTCATATTTGACTCCAAGCGGAACCTTTAGCCACTTCTGCCTTCTGCAGATCTGGGTATAGGATGGTATCCTGGCTCCCCATATTCCACCAAGCATCTAGGTCTGCCTGAAGTCCAAAGTACTCCTTTACGGCCAGTAGCATCAGTGCATCAGAGTAGGCATAGGGCTTTCCCCTCTTTCCTTCATTCATCATCTTCAGCTTGGTTAATCAGGAGGTCAGCATTAACAAATATATCAAAGGGCTCGTTGACAAGCTTTTCATTATATTCATCCCTATCTGCCAAGGTGGGTCAATGTAAATTTGTGGCGTTAAAATAGTAATATCAAACAAGTTTGATCATCTGGTACAATTAATGCAACAAAGCACCTCTCAGGGAAGGTTTTTAAGTGCCAGTGTAGGCACGTTGACCACGCTGATGCAAACGCTTCATTCAACATAGCGTTGCGTCCACCTTTAATGGGAAGTCAATTGCATGCAAGGGGAGCACTGATACCTCTAAAGAGGCAACTCCAAGGGTGGAGACCTTAGAACCCTTTAGGGTGGAGAGTATGTCAGATGATGCTGTGAGGCTCAGAATGCGATAGATATGTTGATGCATACCTATGCCTGATAAAACCCTATATCAGAATTTTGGTCAGAAAAGAGTTATTAACTGAGGAA
>JARVJW010000204.1 GCA_029775955.1 Nitrososphaeria archaeon
GCGGGAAGTCCCTTGACTTGGATGAAAGCGAGCAAAAGTCTTTATAATCATGCAGCTATAATAGGACAAGTAATGTGTTAAAAAAGTATGTTGAAGATCAAGGTAAATAATATGGTTAGTGCGGAAAAGAACAGCAGGATACAGGAGAAAGGCAGGGAGACAAGCGTAAAGGTCAGACTGCAAAAGTATATGAAATAAAATTAGATAAAAGCAAAATATCAAAGCAAAGATTCGACTCACTTCAAAGGCTCTTTCTTGAAGGGAAGTGGTTTACATAATATCAAAAGGCATAACAGATTCTGTTTCTTATAAAGACAAAAAGGTAAAGGTTGGAGATAAATTCGAAGAAAGGGAGCTGATTGTATTGTCATCACAGATGAAACAATACCTGATAAAAAGGCTGCAGAGCAACCTCAAAAGCCTTATTGAAAGCAAAGGGAAAGATAAGGTACAGGAAGGCGCTGCATTCAATACCCCTAATGCAATACGGCATAACCTATAAGATAAAGGATAAAACAGTACAGGGCTTGTGTGATTTCAAATCGGGATAGATCAAATGCCAGAGTTTGCTACTTTATAGAGAGAAATGGTGATTACTTCATGCATGTCGTTGCATACTTGCCAAAAGAGGAAAGAGTGCATAACGGCAGAGCAATAGGCATTAACTTAGGCATAAAGAACCACATTCTCAAATGGAATTAAGGTGCAATATACCAATGTCTGAAAGGATAAAGAAGCTTTACAAAGCAAGATCCCAATATGACAAAAGGTCAAAAAGAGGAACAAAGTTATTACAGAAGATAAAAAGCGAATTTCTGCACCAGAACAATCAGAAGACATAAACAACAAACTTGCGCATTATGTAACGTCAAATTATGAATATATTGCTTACCAAAATGATAAGAGTTGGTCAAGGTTTTACGGAAGGAAGATCTACCAAACTTCCATAGGAGGATTCCGCAATTGCCTAAAGGCAAGCACTCCTTTGGAAGTAGGCAGGTTCATAAGAACAACTGGCGTATGCATGAATTGTGGCACAGTGCAGCATCTGAACCTATCGGATAGAATGGCAGTATGCCCTTCATGCCATTCAGTATTTGATAGGGATGTAGGTGCTGCAAATAAGGGCTATGCCTAGGGAACCTAGGCGAGACGCTCGCAGAGGATTATGCCTCTAGCATGCTCGAATACATAAAGCGTATGTGAAAGTAAGCATTGCCGTTGAAGCTCCAAACAAGCGGGCGTGGCCCCGTCCGCAAGGGCGGGGCAGTTCACTGAATGTGGAACCTTTTTATTCCCTAGCACAACATGCAGAAGAAATATGCCAGAATTGGACGCAGAACAGTGCACGGATCCTATCCTTTGTGCCACGCCCCATTCAAGATCACTAATGAAAAAAGGTATTTACACGATAATCTAACTCCGGCCACGATCTTGCGGTGATCACGGCCAGCTTAGTCTGAAGCCAAAATGCCTGTGGAGGAAAGGATGTTCATGCCCAAGTGTCTTTCAATGAATCAGTAACTCAGCGTATTACATCGCCATCAATGTATGATAGAATGAAGTAGCACAAAAATAACCTGCAAGTAAAATATCATAGACTGGCTGTGATTTCATAGTAACGTTTATTTTGTAGAATAACAGTGTTAATTGTAAATTGAAAACAGCCTGTGAAGAAGTTGTTAAATATGTTTTACCTGCATATCGGAGCATTATTGCAAATGACCTTGTTTACAACTATGGGCTCACCCAAGAACAGGCTGCCAAGATGATGAAAATATCGCAGGCAGTGGTCAGTTATTATATAACGGCTAAGAGGGGCAAGGGAGTCAAAAAGTATGAGGAGCTTAAAATATTAAGGGAACGGGCGCACGAAGACTCAAAAAGGCTGCTTGATGGTGTTCCTTTAGAAACTGTTGCAACAGGTTTCTGTGAACTGTGTACATTATTGAGAAAAAACAACATGTTAAAAGAAGAAGTAATAAACACCTGCGCACATTAGAAATACAACGTTTCTGAAAGGTTATAATTTCTTATAACCATCATTCGGAGCGTTGACCTTCAAGCCCGCTCCGGCCACTTTAGGCTCATGGCCGGTGTACAGGTATTCATCCTTCAAAGCAATCCGCACTCACGGTAACCGCAGGGTTATGGCAAGTGAGGCCAGCCTATTGGTCCACGCCACAGGTTTCGCATTTCGATATCCCTCAGTTTATCACCACAGACAGGACACTCTGAAGTTCCTCTTGGGTTCACATAAACGGTCTTGAATGAGGACTTGTATTCAATCATCTTTTGGTAAAGCCTTTCATTTGTTCAACTTTGTCCTGAACTTCCTGTTGTTTCCACTAGTCCAAGTCTTCAAATACAAATGATGTACGTGAGTTTTACTTCACCTTCTTAGTAGCAAGGCATCATTGACACGGTTCTTCTGCCCATTGTGCTTCTGTAGCCTCTTCCTCCTTGAGTTGTTCTGTATGTGCGCTATGTCAGTTCCTTTTAGCGCAGCCTACCATCATCCATCAAACGTGGAATCTACTATGAAGAAGTCCTGCGCAACGAAGTTAGGGTCCTTTCCGATGTGGTTAACACATACAAAATTATGCTCTGAAGCTTTTATTGTGTGTTTGTTCTCAGTGCTTATTTGGACATAAGCGTAATGCTAGGAGTGGAGCGTTGCTTTGTAACCTCCAACAGTTAGCTATCAATCCTGATTTCAAGCTTCTTCACAACAGGTATCCTCAGCTCGCCATGATGGTTCTTATATTATCAGGCAATGGCAGAAACGGGGTTGAGGTGGTGAATCGCATAATCGTAGTTTAACACAAACCACGGCTTGACCTCAATGCAATTGGCGAAGGTATCCTATTGTAATATGTATAGCCATTTCATAGGCAACTTCAATAGCATACCTTATCGCGTTCTGCATGTCCGTGAGGTACTTCCTCTTGTGACTCGTAGCGCCCGACAATTGTCCCCCTGGATTTCCATGGATGGCTAATGGCTTTATCACCTTCAGTATTTCCTTTATCTTCATATATATTATAGCTACGTATAAAGATCATCGTGGTTGTTTCTAACCCAGAAGCGTAGAAGCACATAGG
>JARVJW010000117.1 GCA_029775955.1 Nitrososphaeria archaeon
AAGTCTAGGATCACGCTTCCCCTTTCCACCAGTGCTTCGTTATAGTCGTGCCAGGACGTGATATTACAGACATTATAATCAAGACAAAAATAATAGACAAAAAATGTCAAGTTGGGCTATAAGCTAACTAGTCGCAAAACATTTTTAAAGGCATTAGGTGTGTTATGTACAATGGTACAAGCATATTGTGTAAAGTGTAGGGCAAAAAGAGAGATCAAAGATCCGAAAAAGATTACTATGAAGAATGGTAAGCCTGCCGTCACCGGAACTTGCCCAGTTTGTGGTACAAAGCTATTTAGGATAGGAGCAGCATTATAAAATTTATTTTTTATAATTTTTTGTTGTTTAATTGTATGCTATTATGCTAAATAATCTTCAAAAATTAATTAAATTAACTTCAGCTACAGTGCAAGCATGATGTTTTTATAATTATGTTGATAGTTCCATTCAGGTTGGCGTATATCAGATTTCCATTTGCAAATTAGTATATGCCCCTCCTGATTCTTTTTTTGGACTAATTGCTATATGTTGCTGCTCATGCACTTCCCCTAGAAGGTTGGTTTCGAATGCTTGCGCCTTTACAATGTAAAACGGTTAGCAATTCACTCCTGCCTTAGGGCATTAAAATTGCCAAGTAAATTGTAATTCTCGAAAATTAAACCCAACAAAGATTTTGTAGAGCGTTATAAAAAGTATTAAATATTGGCATTTGCAGATACTTTGCGCATGACTCAAATTGCTAGAATTAGATTAACTTCAAGCGAATTAGAAGATATAGATAATGTATGTAAGTCTATAAAGGAGATGGCAGATAGAATGGGCGTCGCTGTAAAAGGCCCAATACCTTTACCAACAAAAAAGCTTACAGTTGTTACCAGAAAGGCACCATCTGGAGAAGGAACGCATACATATGATAAATGGGAACTCAGGTTACATCGCAGAATAATAGATTTGGAGGCCAGTGAACGCACTATGGCCCAACTTACCAGAATAAACATACCGCAAGCAGTAAATATTGAAATCAGGTTTATTTCTAAGTGAATCTTTTCCTTTCCTGAAGCTTCAATATAGCCAATGCAATATCACCATTGCTTTCCTTAAGGGATTTTAGTGCTTCTTCTTTTGAAGCGCCTGATTGAGCAGCAACAAGCATAACGTCCTCTTCTTTGATTTCTGCCTCGTTAATATTAATAGAACCCTGTTTGGCTTCTATTTTTCCTCCTGTTATCTCAAAAGTCACAATACCCTGCATGGAAACTTGACTAACCGAAGGTTCAGTTATTATAATTTCCGAACTATCAGTAATTATTTTAACTAGCTTAACATTAGGAACCTCTTTAACTTCTACACCCATCTTTTGTAGCGTTCTTCTCATTTCTCTATTACTAGGCATCATGTAGGTCAAATTATAGTATTAGTTAAACCAGATTTTAAATATTATTGCTAACAAAAACGATCATTATATCAAAAACAACCCTTTAATTTATCATACGTTCTATACAGGTGCTCCGGCAAAACTTTTATTTCACCTATAACTGGCATAAAATTGGTGTCTCCCCTCCAGCGCGGAACTAGGTGAAAATGCAGGTGTTCAAATCCAGCTCCGGCATCCTCTCCAATATTGGCACCAAAATTAAACCCGTTCGGTTTAAATTTTTCTTTTAAACATTTTTCACTTTGATTAACCATTGAAAAAATTTCCGTTAATTCCTCCTTTGTTAGTTCTGATATTTTAGAAATATGCCTAATTGGTACGAACATAAGGTGACCGTTGTTGTAGGGATATTTGTTCATTATAATAAAACTGTTTTTTCCACGGTACAAAACTAAATTTTCTTTATCTGATTTTTTATTTGCTTTTATAGCATCACAAAATATGCAACTTTTTTGTTGTGTTTCAATAAAATCAATTCTCCAAGGCGCCCAAATAACTTTCATTTTATTACACTAAAAATATGTTCTAATTTAAATCTTTTTAACCTCCAAGAAGGTTTTTTAAAAGATGTGTTTAAATTATTGAGCGCTCAATAATTTTTCCCAAAAACACGTTAAGTATAAACTGAAGATTGTGTGAATCTAGATTCAATATGCTTGTTTATCTCGTCATAAAATTTTAGCAACGCAGGCGTTAATGATGGTTTAATTCGTTGTATGCTTTCATTGAAGTCTTTTAATTCAATTTTTTCTGACCCCCTGCTAATTGCAACAAGACCTGCTTCTCTTACTAGAGACTTTAAATCTGCCCCAGAATAGCCCTCTGTTTTTTCGGCTATGTAATTGATATCTATCTTTTCTTCAACAGATGCCTTTTTTATGAACGTGGTTAAAATTTTATTTCTCTCATTCGCATTAGGGGGGCCCACATATACCAACAAGTCAAACCTCCCTGGCCTGAGTAATGAGGGGTCAATCAAATCAGGCCTATTTGTAGTTCCAATTATAAATACCAAGTCTTCTGGCTGTAAAGAATCAATGGCCGTTATTAATTGACTTACAATTGACTCCATAGAGTCTTGAACAGACCCTCTAATTTTAGTAATGGAGTCTACTTCATCTAGCAATATAATTGACGGGGCTGAAGATTTAGCCTTTCTAAAAATTTCCCTCATTGCTTTTTCTGACTCTCCAACCCACTTACTTAGAATCTCTGGCCCCTTAATAGTAATTAAGTTTGCCTTTGCTTCGTTTGCAAGGGCCTTTGCAAGCAGAGTCTTACCGCACCCAGGGGGGCCGTAAAGCAAAACACCCCTTGGTGGCTCTATTCCAACCTTTCTGAATTTTTCTATATTTTCTATGGCTTCTACCACATTTAATTTTAACTTAAATATTAGGTTTTCATATCCGCCTATATCATTCCAAGAAATCTTCGGAATCTCAAAATATAGTTCCCTTAAGGCTGTGGGAACAATTTGCCTATATGCGTGCAGAAAATCTGAATCAGCTACATGTATATTATTTATTTTTTCTGCATTTAGCTTTTTTTCCTCTAAAGCTTGTGGAGTAATTCTTCTAATGGCGTTAAATGCCGCTTCCCGGCACAGTGCTGCTAGATCGGCACCACTATATCCTGCAGTCATTCTTGCATATTTTTTAAGGTCTACGTTATGCTCTAGGGGCATACCCCTGATATGTATACTTAAAATTTCCAATCTTCCATCTTCGTTGGGGACTCCGATTTCTAATTCCCTATCGAATCTTCCTGGACGCCGCAAGGCAGGATCCACGTCCTCTACTCTATTAGTTGCACCTATCACAATTACATCACCGCGATCCTTTAAGCCATCCATTAACGTTAATAGTTGTGCTACTACACGAACTTCTGCTTCCCCAAATGCTTCGCTTCTCTTTGGAGCTATTGAATCTAGCTCATCAATAAAGATTATACTTGGCGCATTTTTTTTAGCTGCCCTAAATATATCCCTTAATTTGGCTTCAGTTTCACCATAATATTTACTCATTATCTCAGGACCGTTTATAGAATAAAAGCTTGCATCAGTTTCGTTTGCAAGGGCCTTTGCAAGCAGAGTCTTACCGCACCCAGGGGGGCCGTAAAGCAAAACACCCCTTGGTGGCTCTATTCCAACCTTTCTGAACAGTTTAGGGTATTTTAATGGCAATTCCACCATTTCCCTCAGTATTTGCAATTGATCTTTTAATCCTCCAATATCTTGATATGATACACCGTTCTTGGACATTTTTTCATGGTTTTGTAAAATTTTTGTTTTGCTGCCTATTTTAACTGCCCCTTTTGGGTTAGTAGATATGGCCAAAAACGCTATTGTTTTTCCCATAAACTTTGTTTCTATGATGTTGTTTTCAATCACAGGAACGCCGCTAAGGTTTTTTTTAAAAATAGCTTCAAGAGCTTTTTTGTCTAATTTTAAACTTTTATTATTAAGTTCAACCTGGATATCGAGTGCTTCCTGTATGTCTGCGCGTTTTATTGTGACGTTGTCGCCAATTTCTGCTCCAGCATTTTGCCTTATTATGTTATCTATTTTTATTGTCTGGATGTCTTTTTCATAATGCGGTAACACATATGCTGCAGTCAATGATTTACCGGCTATTGTTATAACGTCGCCTTTCTTTAATTGCATTAATTTAATTAATTTATCCGAAATCCTAACTCGGTATTTACCAACATCGCGGGGCAATGCTTCAACAACCTTTAATTTAAATTCGTTCAATTTCTTTTAATAAAGTAATCAATCATAAATATTTAATCTTATTTTTAAAACCTATTTTAGATCTTATGTGCTCAGCAACCTTTATCGCTTTTGCTGTTTCAGAAATGTCATGCGTTCTGATAGCATCAGCCCCATTTATAACCGAAATGGCAGCTGCTGCCAATGAACCAGCTAGCCTCTTACTCGGATCATCTTCCTTTGTTAATATGCCTATAAATGATTTTCTTGAAACCCCAATAAGTATTGGAAACTTAAGCCTTTTCTTAATATTTTCTATATTCGCTATAACTGTTGTGTCCCACTCATGACTTGGAAGCCGAGAGTTTCTAAAAAATCCGATTGCCGGATCAATTACAATTTTATTTGGTTCTATTCCTGAGTTAAGTGCAACATTTAAAGAATTGTTTATGTTGTTAACAACAAAACCTATTGGATCTTGCACATCATGTGCGTTTCCGGCTGCACATAGGATAAGTGATGCATTGTAATCTTTTATGATTTTTACAGCATTTTTATCTGATAGTCCGCTTATATCGTTTATAATTGTAGCGCCTTTTTTCAATGATTCCTCCATTATTTTGCTTCTTTGAGTATCTACAGATATTTCTACCTTAATATCAAAATTTTTTATTTCATTGAGTGCCCATAGAATTCTGTCTAATTCAATTTCTTCGCTAACGAAGGTATTTTTATAAGGTGCTGTGCTCATTCCGCCCAGATCAATTATACTTGCCCCTTCATGAATGTCTGATAACACCTTCTCTACTAAAAGACTTTTTTTAATAATTACGGAGCCACTAAAAAATGACTCTGGACTTAAGTTTATAGCTGCAATTAGCTTTACTGTCTCTCCCAATCCTACCTTAACATTTCCGAGATAGGAGATGTTCATCTTATAGATTCTATTTTTCTTTCGTCTCTAGATCTTACTTTAACTATGCCCATATGCACCGCGCACGAAATGCAATAATATTTTGTGGCAACAGTATATGGTATAATTGCACCCTTTGCGTGTAATTCTTTAGCTAATGCTGAATCAACCAGAGGTACCCTAACTGTAACTTTTTTAGCTTTATCCCTCGGAACCCGTGCACCACACGAACTGCATGTGACGTATTCACTTCTCCCTTTAGAACCCTTGCTCCTTCCTCTGCTTTTTCTCTTTTTTGGCAATGCTATTACTTTTTCAAGTGGCCTTTTTTAACTCTTTCGCATACTATTTTTATTATAATTCGTTTTAATAGGAATATAATTTAAACTGTTTGCTGCTTTCTGGTTCTTGCCTATTATATTCAAGCACCATTTTTACTTTTCTAGCTTTTACAGGTCCGATAACTCTTGCCAATTCTGATAATTTAGCATTAAACGCTTTGGACGGTGATCCAAAAGCCATAACAATCTTCTCTGCAAGCTTAGGTCCAATCCCAGGTAATGATGAAATTAAATATATTTGATCGTCATCCGTAGTTATTGATTTCCGTTTATATATGATTTTGGGCTTCTGGTCCTTTTTTAAATTAAATGCCAATCTTTCAATAAAAATTGCGCTTTCTTCAACGGTGGGCACAAAGACAGTTTTTACATTATAATTTATTATTAAGCTTGATAATGCGCCATAGTAAATTTTTGGGTTATTTAATATTTGAGATGTAATGGATATATCGCCCTCTATTAAAATAATTGGTGTTTTGTAGTTGTTGTTTAAATTATCTGCTTGTCTAAACAGACGCCCATCAAAAAGAGATGATAAAAAATCATGTACAGTCTTGCGTTCTATAGCTACATTTTCGGATATTATATAATCTCCCACACTAAGTTGCCTGAAGCTAACTTTAAGTCCCATTATACTAAGAATTCTGGGCAATTCTGATGCTTGTTCTCTATAATCGACAACGATTTCTAGCATAACTTGTTTTTCTCAGTGGTTTTAATAAATTTGCTGATATTGTTTTTATTCTGCACTATCTTTCTAATATTTAGCAACACAATCAATTTTTTGACGTTCTTAGTAGCTAAAGCAAGCCGGGAAGTTTTTGCTTTGTTTCAGTAGTTCCACAAGTATAATATTTCTTTTAGAACAATTTATTTAGGGTTTTATCTACTTATAGGTTTTAGTAAAGATGAAAGAGTTGTAGTATCCTGATAATATTATATCTCAGCATTCACAACACACTGTGAAACTTACAGATAATAGCATACTTTGGATAATAAAACAGAAGATGAGCAACCGTGGTATAGCAACAATAAAGAGCACATCTGTAGTAAAACAGCTGTGTAGTGGATACGGTAAAGTTGCCTAACTTTGGCAATCTGGGCAGGCCTCCCAAAGGCCAGCTATCAAGCACTAGTGAACAAGTAGTGGTTAATGCTTATATGAAACACAAATACAGCGTACCTAGAGAAAATACTAAGGAATGAAGGGTTTAACTTTTCCCACAATGTTATACATCAGTTGTTAATGAAGCTGGCTTCAGCAGAACCAAACAAAAGGGCAAAGAGGAAGTTTGAAAGAAAACACAGTATGTCACTCTAGCACACGGGCTGGTATGAAATATCTTATCCAAGATGGATAGGCAAGTACCACCTTGTGCATTTTAGATAGTTTTTCCAGATTCATTGTAGGTTATGGAGTTTATGATAACCCTATATGTGTAGTTTCATGAAATTAATAACACTTTTCATATTCATATCTATCTGCCCACAATTGTTGAATATAAGGCTGCATTGGCAGCTTCCGCCATTTATCCCATTTTCTGTAGAATGCCTGCATTGGTTTTTCCAGCCTGTCGAGATCCAATGGCACACGCAGGCCTTCTTTCATTACGGTATGTAATGTACTCCTCCACTAAATAGAAATGTTTGACTCGAGCTGTAAAGAGCCTTGCTACTTGATGGTGTCCAACTCTTTTTGGCATTGCCCCGTTTGGTAAGGTGTTCCTGGAATTAGGTTATGCCAGGTGCCTTATTATCTCCGTAGTTCGCAAAAAAACGCAAAATATATTTACAATTATTGCCTTAGACCTGTCCCATGTTGCGACCGATTTATCAAGCAGGGCGTTGTCTGCTGTGGCTTCGTCAAATAGGCCCCATCCTTGATGTATCATCAATGTAAGCTATTAACTGCTTATCTTTTCACCTGTAATCCCCCATCATAATCCGTATGCCAGAGGGAGTTTATGTGCTTCCTTTCATATTTTACCTACCTCTCTTATTGCCCTGAAATGCAGCAAGCCCGTGATCGTTTAATATGTGGTGTATGTGATATATTAATTCCTCACTAAGTATATGGTAACAGTGTTTGACGGATATGGAGCAGAAATAGTTCCAGAACCTTTTCATGTGCTTAAAGTAATTCCAGGCCTCTTGGGGGTTGGCACTTTGCTGTGTTCCTGAATTAAAGCCAAGCTACCCTTAACTAGCCCACACCGTTTCTGAAAGGTTATAATTTCTTATAACCATCATTCGGAGCGTTGACCTTCAAGCCCGCTCCGGCCACTTTAGGCTCATGGCCGGTGTACAGGTATTCATCATTCAAAGAAGGCCATCCGCACTCACGGTAGCCGCAGGGTTATGGCAAGCCAGTCTGTCGTAGTCCACGCCACAGGTTTCGCATTTCGATATCAAGCAGTCAGCTTATCACCACAGACAGGACACTCAGTTCCTCTTGGGTTCACGTAAACTGTCTTGAATGAGGACTTGTATTCAATCATCTTCTGGTAAGCCTTTCATTTGTTCAACTTTGTCCTGAACTTCCTGTTGTTTCCACTAGTCCAAGTCTTCAAAGACAAACGATGCGCCTGGGTTTTCCTTTACAGTAGCAAGGCATCATTGACACGGTTCTTCTGCCTACTTCTGGCCTGGCGCAGTTTCCTGTACTTTTTCTGCCTATTGTGCTTCTGCAGGCTCTTCCTCCTCTTGGAGAAATCGTTCTGTATGTGCGCTGTGTCAGTTCCTTTCAGCACAGCCTGCCATAACTCAGCAAACGTGGAATCTATCGTGAAGTCCTGCGCCACGAAGCTAGGGTCCTTTTCCGATATGGTTAACAAACACAAAATTGTCAGTCAGCAAGAGCTCTGAAGCTTTGCCCTTGCTGTATGCCAGGAAGTGCTTGTTCTCAGTGTTTATTGGGACGTAAGCGTAATGCCTGGGCTGGAGCGTTACTTTGTCACCTTCAACAGCTCGCCGTCAATCCTCATTTCAAGCTTCTTCACATCAGATATCCTCAGCTAGCCATGACGGTTCTTCTTGTATGACCGGAGCATGGCAACGGCAGAAACGGGGCCGAGGTGGTGAATCGCATAATCGTAGTTTGACACGAACCACGGCTTGACCTCAATGCAATTGGCGAAGGTATCCTATTGCAATATGTATAGCCATTTCATAGGCAACTTCAATAGCATACCTTATCGCGTTCTGCATGTCCGTGAGGTACTTCCTCTTGTGGATCGTAGTGCCCGACAATTATCCCCCCTGGATCTCCATGGATGGCTCATGGCTTTATCACCTTCAGTATTTCCTTTATCTTCATATATATTATAGCTACTTATAAAGATCATCGTGACTGTTCCTAACCCTACAGCTTACTATCTGTGCTGTGGTCAAGATTCCTTCTACCTTTTCTTTGATCATCCAGTGCAGCTTGATATCTGTAAGCTTTATTGCGGGTCTATAGTTACTGCGTATTAATAATAAAAAGAAAAGAGAGGGAACTATATCCATGACAATTATTTATTAACATTACAATATCTAGCCGTTGGAAGCCATCAAGTACCCAGAAAAGGCAATGGCCCAAAGCAAAATTGGGTAAACTATGATCCTTTCCATGCCCCCTGGGCCTAATGAATAATAAACATTCAAAATATATAACACAAGGGCTATTAATGTTATTGCACCACAAGAAATCGAGATAAAATTGAGCGGTAATTTTATTATTTTATATGAAAGGATTGAACTTAAGCCACCAAAAAGGAAAGCTATTAACGACATAGCTAAATGCAGATTTAACGGGGAGCCTTCAGGGAAAATTCCAACGCCAATTGCCCCAACCCCCGCAAGTATCATAGTAGCTAAAAACTGATGCCGTCTAAACTTTAAAAATATTGTATAAGATGATATTAATACAAACATTCCAAATATGATTATTGATGTGTTAAATATATATGCGGTTCCACCTATACCCAAATCACTTATGTAATTTTTGCTTATAGAGTAAGATGGGTATAAAGCTTCAGAAACTATCATAGCAATTATAAATTGGAATGTACCTAAAAATAAGAATGCTCCGGAAAACTTTGAATAATTAATTTTCATAATTATTTTGTAAGTAAGTATTATATATAAATGTTTTTAAATTTATGCTATGTTGCATTAATTGATTATTCCCGGCCAATGAACAAATTAATTAAGGCATGTGTCCCTTTGTCCAGCTTGTGCCACCGCGATGCGCCTCCACAACATTATATGTGAAAATGGTCATTATTTCGTTGAATATTCCTGCATCAAGCGCTGATGATACGTACTCTCCTAGCATTCTCTTTAACAAATATCGCTTCCACCTCTGTCCGTATCTGTGCTTCCATGCAGTTGGATCATTGAGGAACTCCCTAACTACCTTTGACCTAACCCTTAGATTTTCCAGTGAAGTTGATCTTGGGCTTTATTACAGGCTCTGCGCCCATGGCTGCACTGAAGTTATCCCTGGAGTCATAGGCCGAATCACCAAACACCTTATTCACTTTGTCCATTGCACCGTTAACAAGCTTGCTGAACTCCTTCCCGTCAGCCGTATGTTCATCTGTTACCTCCACGCCGGTTATGAGGTGATTAGCTATATCACATGAAATGTGCAGCTTTACCCATCCCCTCCTCCTATCTGATCAATTCACCCTTATTGAATATCTTGGTGAGCCAATTGTCATGTCAACAGGATTATCCTTGTCATATTCCAAGCGGAACCTTCAGCCCCTTCTGCCTCCTGCAGATCTGGGTATAAGATGGTATCCTGGCTCCCCATATTCCACTAAGCATCTCGGTCTGCCTGTAGTCCAAAGTACTCCTTTACGGCCAGTAGCATCAGTGCATCAGAGTAGGCATAGGGCTTTCCCCTTTTTCCTTCATTCATCCTCTTCAGCCTGGTTAATCAGGAGGTCAGCATTAACAAATATATCAAATGTTGACAAGCTTTTCATTATACTCTTTCCAATCCCTATTTGCCAAGGTGGGTCAATGTAAATTTGTGGCGTTAATAATTAAAATAGTAATATCAAATAAGTTTGATCATCTGGTACAATTAATGCAACAAAGCAGCTAAATAGAAAAGCTTAAGATATAGACTTTCAATATTCGAGCTTATATGCCACATAATAAGGGGTACCGAAGAAAAACCAGGCAACTTTTGAGTTCAGAGGGTAAGAGGGGATTATCTTATTTATTAAATGAATACAAGGTGGGCGATAAGGCCGTAATAAAAATTGATCCAACACAGCATAGAGGAATGCCTCACAGGAGATTTTATGGTAAAGTGGGCACAATCAAAGAAATTGGCAAAAGATCTATTTCATTGAATGTGATGATTGGTAACAAAGAAAAGAGCATTTATACAAGGTATGAACACATTAGGCCTTTTAAGGGTTGATTTTTTTATGGCTAAAATAGAAAGAGTCTCTAAGATAACAATGCACGAAGCTAAAGAACTTTTGTCAAAGGATCAAGCAGAATTGGATGACCTACAAAGAAGAACCTTGGAATATTTAAATGCTTTCTCTAAGCTGCAGCCGGAAAAGGCAAGATTCTTTGTTAACAGGCTTGTTAATGAAGCATCATTAGACGAAGATATTGCCATCCAACTAGTTAATATCTATCCGGATACAGTAGAAGAAATAAGGACTTATCTTGTTAGCTGGAAGAAGTTAGTTACTACTGAAACACTAGAAAAAATATATAATATTTTACATAAAGCTTGACAGAAAGCCCTGAACCAAAATTTTTGAATAAATCCAGTAGATATACAGATAGTAATGTTTCACATTTAACTAGATAAGTTGTTTCTAAACGGAAAAATGCAAAACTAGAAAATACAACTTAAATTTTAACCATTTAGCTCCCACTAGGAAGCCTCATCGTACACTACCATTTGGGTGGGCCAGTTCCTTCCCTTATCACCTCTTCAACGGTGCGCCTGAATTTATATGCTGTGATTGCTAAGCATTGTACAGAATTACTGCAAGTAAATCACCCTTACAACAAAATTCCTGCTTGATTGCCTTAATCCTATCTTTTATGTATGCTCCACTTGTACTCTTCGAGGACCATATCTATCATTTGTTCAGCATTATCAAAATTTTGTAGCAAATGCCATATATCTGTCCTCAGACCTGTCATTCTTATAATCCCTATTTGACCATGGTGTAATAAATTTCCAGCAGGCAGCTCTGTATTGCTTTATGACCCTCTCGTTATATCGGAATTATGAAACCCTTCCAGCAACCTTCAATGGTGAAGAACTCCCTGTCCATGAGGAAGAACAGGGGCTTAGTTAATTCTTAAGCAATTACACATTGAACCTAGTAACTGGAAAGCGTAAAGGCCTTGCCAACAACGCTTATCGTAGCAAAGTTTGTCAGCGTTTATCTTGCCCCTCGTAACATCTATGTCGATCTTGCCATGTCTCTGTGCAGTCTATAGCCATCATCCTTAACATAATGCTTCTGCCGGTTAATGCTTTTACAGCATAATCCAAGCCTGTGAAGAATCAGTAGATGGAACATTAGTGCTTTTGAGCCAGTTAAGGTTATATTGTTGACTGACCTTATTATGCTTTCAATTATATATTGGGAATGGTATGATAAAGTTCTGATATGTGGCTTTAGAGGATAACTTGTGCTTTTGTGCCTCATTGGTTTGTTCATCACTAAAACGCGTAAGCTAATGAAACCCTAAATAAATTGTTCTAAAAGAAATGTTATAATTTCGGAAGTACTGTATAATAATGAATAAATTTATATAATTTATATAATTTATAATGTACATAATCGAGTATAATTATAAAGGCATCACCTGTTGCTTTCATCCATAAATGGTGTGGGTTTTAACGCTTGCTGTTAATAAAATTATATCATAAACGCTTTGGTTAAGTTTATAAAAAAGCAGGAATGATAACCATTTATATAAGGGCATTAAAACAATTTATGATAATGACAAGGAAAAAAAGGAGAGTTATTAAGCCAGTTAGGAG
This sequence comes from Nitrososphaeria archaeon, assembly GCA_029775955.1. GTDB lineage: Archaea > Thermoproteota > Nitrososphaeria > Conexivisphaerales > UBA164 > KM4347-05. The sequence continues at coordinate 12,421 of JARVJW010000117.1, forward strand.
GACAATACCAGAGATTTTGAGATGCCCCAAATGTGGTTCAATATCTGTAAAAGTTATTAAAAACGAAAATGGCTGGAGTGTTATATGTGGAAACTGTGGCTTAAAATATCAAAAGCCTGAATCAAAACAAGAATATATAGATGTCTACAATGAGTTTGTTGATGCTTTTAATTCAGGGAAAATATCATGAATATACCAAACAAGTATGGGACAGTTGAAACGTATTTAAATCAAAGAAGAAAAGAGAAGGCACTATGTCTTCCATTAATAGACCCGGTAAATCAAAATCTGGATTTGTTAGTTGACACAGTAAGGGAACTGGAAAAAAACAATGCTGACGCTTTGCTTGTAGGGGGATCTACTATGGTTGATGTGACATTTTTAGATGATGTGATATTAAAAATCAAATCTATATCACAAATCCCAGTGATATTGTTCCCTAATAACATAACTGGAATTTCAAAAAATGCTGATGCAATACTATATATGATGCTTATGAATTCAGAAAATACATATTATGTTGTTGAAGCTCAGGTCTTGGGATCTGGCTTGATTTATAAATATCATATAGAGCCCATTCCTACGGGATACATTGTGATAAATGCGGGTTCAGCAGTATCTCATATAGGCCATGCAAGGCCTTTGCCCAACAACAGGGAATTGATTTCACTTTACTCTCTTGCTGCGAAATATTTTGGTTTTAGATTACTGTATCTTGAAGGTGGATCTGGAACAGTTCTCCCAATTTCATCTGATATGGTGGAGGCCGCAAAAAAATACTTTAATGGTTTATTAATTGTGGGAGGGGGGATACGAGATAAACGGACAGCTACCTCTTTATTAAAGGCGGGCGCTGATGGACTAGTGATAGGGAATTTATTAGAGGAAAAAAATGGCGCAAATAAATTTTCTGAAATTTCAAGCTTATTGAAATCATATTAACAAAATCATATTAACATAGCTTCTATTATTTTATCCAGATTTTCCAGCGCTGAATCAGAAAATACACCTTCTTCAGATAGTTTTTTTAGTGTTTCAGCTAATTCTAGCAAATTTGTGATATATTCTTTTTTAAGGAACCCCAAGTAAAATCCTAAGATAAAAGTATACAATGATTCCTTTATATTTGTTCTTCCCTGCTTTCTAATTGTGGAAATTTCGCCGCTGGGTTTAGATTTCATTCTCTCAATTTCTTGTTTATTAAATAGGCGTTCGGCTAATAACAACGAAGAGCTAACAGCCTCTACCTGTAATTTTGTAAGGTTAGACCGTTTTAATATTTCATCAAAATATAGATCCATAGAATCAACTTACTATATAATTTTATATAGTTTATGCTTAATTTGTAATTTCATAATTAACATAGGGTAAAACAACAAAATTTAATAATACGAATCATAATAAAAATAGTTATGCTTGATATCACGATTATATCAGATATCACAACAATTATTGCATTAATATTATCTATTATCGCGGTATCATATATCATGAATTATAGATTGAAGTTAAAAGATTTTGAATTGATAAGTGATGTGATTGCCCTACAAAATAACAAGATAGCGGATATTGCATGGAAAATAGACTTATTATCGAGAAAAACCCCATCATCAGAAAATGGCACAAAACACATTAATGAGGCAGCATCATCTGAAAGCCTCACAACATTAACCGTTAAAGAACCAATAAAAAAGCACCAAGTAAATGAGCTGGAGAGTATTATAATAAATAATCTGAAAAATCAAGAATTAACCAGTTCAGAAATACAGGCGATAGTTGGAAAAACTAGAGAACATGTAAGCAGGACATTAAAAAAAATGGTGGATGAGGGGACATTAGAACGGGATGAATCACATAAACCTTATAAATACAAGCTAATTTCTAAAAGCAATCTAGAGTGAATTTACGTTGATATCATCAGGAAGCTTTGGAAACATTTTTACAATTTTTATATTTATAGTTCTGGTGATATTATTATCTTATTTTTTAGCTTTATTTGAAAATCATGTGTTTTTTGGCAATAATAATATCTCCCATAGAATTTTAAGAGTATTAAAGATAAACAGTGAAGAAATGAGTTGGAAGACATATTTTATATCAATGTTAATGGTGAGTTTTTTTGTCGTGATTATTGCTGGCATGATATTAGTTACATCGCTTTATCCAGGATATCACATCACACCATCATTGTTGTTTAACACACTTGCATCATTTATAACGAATACAGATTTGGAACATTTTGCAAGCGAATTTACGTTTACGGCTTTTGGGGAAGCATTTGCACTCCAATTTCTTGAATGGATCGCACCTGCTACAAGTTTTGCTGTAGCTATAGCATTTATCAGATCAGTTACATATAGTAAAATTGGTAATTTTTATAATGATATGTTATCATCACTTTTAATGATATTTTTACCAATATCGTTAATTTTATCTTTAATATATATGGCGCTTGGTGTCCCGCAAACATTCTTTTCGACTCTCAAGCTACCTGAACCCATTGGTCCAATAAGTTCACTTTTGCCCATTATGACGTTGGGTAATAACGGGGGCTCTTATTATGCGCTTGGTTCTGCAATTGCTTTGCAAAACCCAAATATTTTAACTAATTTAATTCAATCAGTATCAATGCTGGTTTTTCCGCTTTCATTATTCTGGCTTCTTGGAATAAATCTGAAAAATAAAAAGGAGGGGTTATTTTTGCTTATCGCATCACTATTAATTTTTTTGATTGCATTTGTTATTGCTTTATATGAGCCCCTGAGGCTTTTTCCATTTGCAGTAGGTCAGTTTAACACTAAAATTTTAACAACAACATCTATTTTTTCCAATACAGGATTGTTGTCAGCACCCCTAACAGGATTAAATAATTATGTCCTTGCAATATATATTGTTGGGATGGCTGTTGCAATGGCACCTGGTTCAATTGGTAGTGGTTTTATCAATGTTGAAGTCTACGCTATTTTAACTGTATTTTTCATAAGCCTGATGTCAGGGCGCATGCCAGAATATTTAAATTTTAAACTAAATATAAAAGAAATACGACTTTCCTCCTTTGCCTTTCTTCTACATCCACTTTTAATTTATGTAGGTATTTTGCTTGCCTTATTTGTTTTACCAAAAAACCTATTTCCCTCCCTCGGTTCTGGTTTTACACAAGCTATTTGGGAAATAATTAGTGCTGCTCAAAATAATGGGTCTGATTTCTATGGGGTTCTTGGAAATTCGGCTGCCCTGAATTACCTAACCGGAGTAATAATGATATTAGGAAGATATTTGTTTTTATTATTTGGCCTATTAATAGCAAATGAGTTTACTAAAAAGAAAAAAAATCAGTCTATTGCAAAGATAAGAACTGACACACTTGCATTTAGCATTACTCTGATAACGTTCATATTCCTTTTAGTCATAATAACCCTATTGCCTTTGCTGGTTTTAGGACCATTGGCAGGTTGGTGATGGCAAGTGGAACTCAAGACAGTCGTGGCTTTGCTTTGGGAGTCAATAAGGAGATTATCACCATCCTATTTATATTTGAATCCGGTACTGTTTATGACTGAAATTTCTTTTATTATTGTCGCTATATACATATTAGTTACAAAGTATTTTTCTTTATTTTATATTTCAATTCTTTTGCTAATTCTCATTACAGTTTGGTTTGGAACATTTGCAGATTCATTAGCAGAATTTCAGGCAAAAGCTACAGCCAGATTCTTAATTTCTGTTACACAGGCAAATATGGCCCGAAAAATTCTAGATGACAATGTTTCAGAAATATTAATTAAACCGGAAGAGTTAGTTAAGGATGACATAATATTAGTAAATTATGGTGAAATTATTCCCGTAGATGGCGTAATTGTTGAAGGGGCAGCAGCAATTGATGAGTCACTGGTTTCTGGCGAATCAATACCAGTAATAAAATCCATAAACGAAGAAGTTGTTGCAGGTTCAAAGCTATCTAGTGATTGGTTAAAGATAAAGGTTGTAAAACCAGTAAGGGAATCATATGTATCAAAAATAGCTGGTATGATTGAGAAAACAAAAAGGCCCAAATCTCCAAGCGAGCAAGAACTTAATCTAATATTATATGTTCTAACAGCAATCTTTACAGTAATAATCATAGCAATTTATGTAATTATTAATGCACTGGGTTACAGCCTAAATCCTGCAATATTGTTGGCTTTCTATGTTTGTTTGCTGCCGACAACAATAGGGGCATTACATGAAGCTATAGGCATATCTGGAATTGCGCGTATGTGGAAATCCAAGGTAATATCGAAATCTGGGAGAGCTATTGAATCAGCTGGAGATGTAGACAGCGTTTTACTAGATAAAACAGGTACAATTACCATAGGTAAAAGAGAACCCATTGGTATATTATCATTTAATGGAATTAAGACCGAAGAAGTAGCGCGAGCAGCATTTATTGCATCTTTAAATGATGATACACAGGAAGGCAAATCTATTATTAAGTTTTTATTGAACTCAGGATATGTTCCAGATAACTTGGACTCAATTATTACGTCAGCCTACGAAGAATTTTCTGCAAAAACGAGGAAAAGCGGCACTTTATACAAGCCATTAACTTGGGGAGGCAAGGATGTGCGCGGAAAATTACATATAATTAGAAAAAGCGATTTAAACGGTATATATCTAAACGACGAGATACCTGTATTCAAAGGTGCGCCAGACGTCATGAAGAAGATTTTTAATGTACCAGTTGAATTTGATAAAATAGTAGAAGATATTGCTAAAAAGGGAAACTCCCCGCTCGTAATTTCATATGGAAATGAAGTTATCGGTATTATTGAATTAAAGGACATAATAAAGCCAGGCGTCAAATCTCAAATCGAATCTTTAAAGAAAATGGCAATTGAACCTGTAATGGTAACAGGTGATCACCCATTAACTGCAAGAAATATAGCAAAAGAAGTAGATATAAATGAAGTAATAGCGCAGGCTAAACCTGAGGACAAATTCAAGAAGGTCCAGGCAGAGCAGGAAAAGGGTAAAACTATAGCTATGGTAGGAGATGGCACTAATGATGCTCCAGCCCTCGCTAGAGCCAACGTAGGATTGGCCATGTATCAGGGGACAGAAGTTGCAAAAGAAGCAGCAAACATGGTAGACCTAGAATCCGATCCCTCAAAAATTATTAATGTAATCATGATAGGTAAGCAAATTCTTATAACCCGTGGCTCAATAGCAACATTTAGTATAGCTAACGATATTGCAAAGTATTTTGTGATCCTTCCTGCTATGCTTTCCACAATTTCAGCATTAGCCTACCTTAATATTTTAAAACTGCCCCCACACATCTCGGTAATTGCCGCCCTAATTTATAATGCAGCAATAATACCAATATTAATACCGTTAGCTGTTAAAGGCATAGGATTCAAAGCAGCTAGTCCAAATAAGATATTCTTAAAAAACATGCTTATTTATGGATTTGGAGGAATGGTTTTACCATTTATAGCTATAAAAATAATAGGCATAATACTAATGTTACATATAATCTTTTGATATATACATGCCGGTGATGCCCTTTTAAATATGTTGACTAATTTGCCAAATATTTTTTCAACATAATTTACGCGTTGGCGCAAGGATGTATTGCCATGAGGCTCCCCATCCATAAGGAGATACTTGCCCAAGCCCTATACAGCTTGCACAGCTTTATGACGACAACACTTACACAGATTCAGGTGATAAGTGCCCTTACTGCAATTTATATAAGGAGGATAGAGTTCATTTGCAAGGCTGATAACAGATTTGTGAATGTAAGGCTTGAGTGCATGGATTGCAGGAAGTCTTGGCAGGCCAATTCTATACTGGGACAATTGACAGGTCATCAATAGATAGTTGGCCTGTCAATGAACAGTTCATCATATTATGTGGAGAACATACTGCCATGAGAATACAAGTTAGCAGCGATGCCATATTGAAATGCATATACTGACAGGGAGATGACTATACAGATAAAAGGTAGGCTTTACGTCATAAACATGCTTTAAGAACGCAAAGGAGCTGTCTAGGAGGCTTGAGTCATGTACTGCTGAAACATATCCAAGAGTTAAGAGGTTAATTGAAGAGCTCAAGAGGCAATAGATGGAAAGGTCAGGTTTCCAGATTCGTTCACCTTGGCACTATAATACCTTCCAATGGCATACTCCTTGTGACAAAGATGCCCTTCAACGAATTGCTTGCAGAGATACTTGCTCTTAAGGGCACTTAACAGAAGAGCTACAATAGCATGAATCATGTGCTTGACCCCGTTCACAAAACTGAGACATGATATGCGGTTCAGGGATATGGTGAATAAGGCCAAAGAGGATGGAAGGTAATGTATTAACACCTTCCCAGAAGAAAGCATGAAAGAAGGATGAAGGCCATTGATTAGCTTAAGGGGTACGCTAAGTATCAGGAAGAGGATACAGTGAAACCACCCAACTACTTTAATTACAATATATTCAATGACCATATAATTACAATGAAAGGTGGGAACTGGAGGTTAAAGTGCATAAGGGTGCCCCTCATAAGGACCTACACAATGACAGAGCATCCTTGCGGCAATAAGGGATTCAGTGTACACAATGAGGAGGGGAAGCCAGCCTCATCCACAAGCGTGACCATGTTTCAGCTAGCCTTATGGGACAGGGTGTCAACTGTCCACTTTTTCACTGGCCCTTCATTCCTTTCCATTACCACGCTGTCAACCCTTTTCCATGACAGGCCAAGTGAATGAAGTATTCTCCTAACATGGTCTGGGTGGTACTTTATGCCAAGCGTTTCATATATTACCCTGACAACCCTTCTGGTAGTCCTTATGTCAGTTTCAAACCCGTAACTTTCAGCTCCCTTCAGGATAACTTCAACAAGCTTCTTCCTCTGTCCGTCATTCAAATAGACCGGCTTTCTTGTATACTTGCCTGCATTTAGTGTCTGGTCGCCCTTACTTTTATATGTCGTCCACCACCTGCTCACTCCGCTCTGAGTTACACTAACAATTTTAGCCACTTCCTTCTGGGTCTTGCCATACAGGAGAAGCTTTATCGCTATCCTTCGCCTCATTTCAAATGTTTTTGGATCCTTTTTAACCATACAAATTAAGTGTGCCTATTGTACTTGTAATAAATTTTAGATATAATTGTTAAATTTAAATGAGTAAATAATACCGTCAATAATAATTATATTTGCTTATAAAGATTATCGCAATTGTTTAAAATCCTTATATTCAAGCAAAATAGGATTTCGAAATTTTTCTATGTAGAATTAGGGATGAAAACAAGGTTAGCAAATGTGAATTTGAGAGAAGTGAAGGCAATACCTCAAGATACAATATAGCAATGATAACTACATCGGGAAAAGTGCGGCATTTTAAGGTCAGGAAACCTATAAATGCTGATTTGAATGTATCATACAGCAGAAGTATTCGCTGACAGTGTGTAGGGTTATACCTGAGAAGCATAAAGATGATAACTTCCTAAGGTTAACATGAATCATAAACAGAAAAAAGTTCAACTTGATATGTATTTCCATGACAGGAAAATTCCAACAAATGAAAAAATCGCCGCGAAGCTTACAAGGTATAGCACACTAAAAGCAACACTGGCAGTTGGTGTAACTCCTATCAGCATAGCTCTAGCAACGTTGTTTGCGTAAGTCAGAGGATTAACCATAACAACTGGTTTAAGCCAGTATGGCATGAATTTTACAGGATAAAACGCGTTACTTGCGAACAGCAATGGCAAATTAAGAAGGTTCATTATAGCCATTTGGGTCTCCCATCTTGTTGACTTTATTGCTAGCATTATGAACAATGACGAAAGCCCCATTGCTAGCAGGAAAAGTGCAAAGAACGTTATTGCTAGACTAAAAACTGAAAACTGAGCAGAAAATGTAAGTCCAAGCAGTACAGCTATAAGCAGAACTATTACTGCTTGGACCAGTGCCTTAATTACAGAAGAAAGCACTTTGCCCATTATAACATTTCCCCTGGGCAACGGAGTTGTAAGCATTTTATTTAGAAAGCCCAGCCTACGGTCCCAAACAATAGTCATGCCACTGCTCATAGCAGAAAAGAGCACTATAAATGACAACATCCCTACAGCCAAAAAGGAAAAGTAATTGGTTGTACCAAATGTGGACTTTAATACTTCCTGCGATAGGCTGTCAATTATTTGCTTGGGTAGATCAAGCCCAGGAATATTTAAACTTCCAGCACTGAAAATCTCTCCTAAATTCATAGCCTTGCCAAATAGGCCAATCCATATTATTGGCTGCACTAAACTGATTATAAATATAAACGGTTCCTTATACCATTTTTTAAGTTCTCTGTTTGTAACTGCCCATAAACCGTGTAACGGCCCACTATTAATTCCTTCCTCTTCCATCACGATCTCGCCTTCCTCATAGTTCTTCTCATAGTAAATGTTTCTTCTGACGTTGTCTGCTCTTCTCTAAGATTTCTGCCGGTGTATGTCATGTAAACTTCGTCCATGGTAGGCCTGGTAAGTGTCAACCTGGTTACGTTAAGGTTCATCTGTGTAAGGGCCCTTATTATCTCAGGTGCCACAGCCCCACCATCAACTACCTTCAAGGTTATAAATCCATCACTGTTGTTTTTTATTTCAGTTACGCCCTGTATTCCCTTAAGCGCCAGATCAACATCCTTTCCGTCTTTAGTAATCTGTATGGTTATTATATCTCCACCAACGCCTCTTTTTAGATTCTCGGGGGTATCTGCCTTTATTATTTTACCTTTGTCAATTATGGCTATTCTGTCACAAAACTCATCGGCCTCCTCAAGATAATGTGTCGTTACTAAAATAGTCATATTATATTCACTTTTAAGTTTCCTTATGTGTTCCCAGATAGCAGTCCTGGTTTGCACATCTAAACCTAGGGTAGGCTCATCAAGAAAAAGCACCCTTGGTTTGTTTATCAGACCCATTGCAAGTTCCAGACGCCTTCTCATGCCACCAGAGTACGTTTCAACATTTCTTTTAGATGCTTCAGTTAAACCTACCATTTCAAGTAATTCACTCGCTCTTTGCCTGCTAATGTCTCGAGGTATGCCATAAAAATCCGCTATTAACATAATATTTTCCCATCCAGTAAGGTCTTCATCTGCTGTATATTCTTGTGGAACAACGCCTATGATCTTTCTTACACTTGACGGGTTTTTCGTAACGTCTATACCATCTATAAGGGCGGTGCCTTCTGTTGGCTTAAGCAGTGTATTGAGCATTCCTATGGTAGTGCTTTTACCTGCGCCATTTGGACCCAGTAACCCAAAAATTTCTCCACGATTTACTTCAAATGATATATGATCCACGGCGTGCACAGTGTGATTAAAAATTTTTGTTAACCCAACTACCTTTATGATTGGGTCTGTCATTTTAAAAGCGCCTCGAGTTTTTTGCTTATCTGTTCAATCCTTTCTTTATAAGGTGCAAGCTTATTGCTTCCTAGATCCTCAAAATATAAGACATAATTATCAATGGCATCTAACATTTCTTCTATAGTCATCTCATTTTTATGCATTAATATTGTAAACTCTTTAACCTTTGTTTCTCCATTTACAGTTAATTTATACTTTCTGTCATTTAGTTTATCAATTAACCCTTCAGAAACAAGAACTGATAATAGAGGGTAAATGGACCCAGGAGATGGCCTCCACCACCCATGGCTTATCTTTTCTACTTCATCCATAATTTCCGCACCATTCTTCGGGCCATCCTTTAAAATGTACAAAACCATGAAACGTAACCCCCCATGTTTACTTATTTGCTTTTTAAGCAGAAAGCTTTTATATAAATTAGTATTCCACATATCAGTATCGTTTCCGATATCGTTTTTAAACATTTCTAAAGTTTTGGGAGGCTTTTTTGGGCACACATTGCGCCACATTAGTTGTGAACCGTTTCTAAAAGATTTTAATTTTTTATAATTCCCGTTCGGAGCGTTGACCTTCAAGCCCGCTCTGGCCACTTTAGGCTCATGGCCGGTGTACAGGTATTCATCATTCAAAGAAGGCCATCCGCACTCACGGTAGCCGCAGGGTTATGGCAAGCCAGTCTGTCGTAGTCCACGCCACAGGTTTCGCATTTCGATATCAAGCAGTCAGCTTATCACCACAGACAGGACACTCTGAAGTCCCTCTTGGGTTCACATAAACGGTCTTGAATTAATACTTATATTTAATCATCTTCTGGTAAAGCCTGTATGACCACCTGTTCAACTTTGTCCTGAACTTCCTGTTGTTTCCACTAGTCCAAGTCTTCAAAGGTAAACGATGCGTCAGGGTTTTACTTCACAGTAGCAAGGCATCATTGACGCGGTTCTTCTGCCTACCTCTGGCCTGGCGCAGTTTCCTGTACTTCTTCTGTTTGTTGTGCTTCTGTAGGCTTTCCTCCCTGAGTCGTTCTGTATGTGCGCTATGTCAGTTCCTTTCAGCGCAGGCTTGTCATCACCCAGCAAACGTGGAATCTATCGTGAAGTCCTGCGCCACGAAGCTAGGGTCCTTTCCGATATGGTGAAAGTTATACATACAAAATTGTCAGTCAGCAAGAGCTCTAAGCTTTGCCCTTGCTGTACGCCAGGAAGTGCTTGTTCTTAGTGTTTATTGGGACGTAAGCGTAATGCCAGGAGTGGAGCGTTACTTTGTTGCCTTGAACAGCTAGCTATCAATCCTCATTTCAAGCTTCTTCACAACAGGTATCCTCAGCTCGCCATGATGGTTCTTCTTGTATTATCAGGCAACGGCGGAAACGGGTTGAGGTGGTGAATCGCATAATCGTAGTTTGACGCGAACCACGGCTTGACCTCAATGCAATTGGTGAAGGTATCCTATTGCAATATGTATAGTCATTTAATAGGCAACCTCAATGGCGTGCCTTATCACATTATGTATGTCGTGAGGTATTCCCTTCTGTGGCTCATAGTCCCGACAATTGTCCTCTTTTGAATTTCCATAAATAGTTCATGACTTTATTGCCTTCAGTATTTCCTTTGCCTTATGCGACCGAGATCCGTAAATGGTTGAAAAGGAAGTTATGATGGAAATCAAATCCCTTGTAAGCACTTCATGGGCCGACGGAATTTACTCACCATCCACGGTCTCCATTTCATGAATTTTACATATGGTTTCAAACATTACGAGTCTGTGCGTTGACACCTTGTTTTCCTCCACAAGTTTTATGACCTCGGTTAAGCTATTATTGAAAATCCGCTCCTGACATTGAATACCCTTTGCGACAACCGTAAGCCCTTCTATTTGCGCCCTTAAATCGTTCTTCTGGTCCCTTGCATATGCCACTTTAAATCTGTCCTCTTTTTTCTATTATCCTCTCAGGTATCGTACCTGTTGGAAAGCTTTATACATTTTATCTTGCCCTGCCTGTCCCACATCATCAACGTGATCAGGTGTACGCTTATTCTACAAAGCTTTCTATAATATATATCAACTATGCTGGCTTGTAAAGATGTATATCAGTTATATTTGCTTATAGGGATTAGAGTAGCTGTTTAAAGCCCCTAACTCCTTTTTGTAGAAAGAATTTATTCTAACGAACCACCTGATTTTTGTGTGTGCACATCCGGGTTCTGAATTAAGTATGAATATACATCGAATCCATACTCAGTTCCTGAGCCTCATCGCTCTTATCCTCCTCTGGGTTCATCGGAGAACTCATCGAGCTTGGCTCCTTTCGGGGGGAACCCACGACTCCCCACATACTAAGGAATTTGTTCCTATGTTTATTGATGCATTTTTCTGCCTATCGATTATAAGCCCGCAATTTGAATGTGCTTGCTCCCCTTTATTATAATACCCGCATCTGGAGCAGGTTTTTGATGTACCATAAGCCAGTCTTATACCCATTCCATGCAGACTTATATTCTACAGAGCTTTATATAATCGTGTTTGCTATTCTGCTTTTTGTCCTAGCTATTTTTCCCTTGAAATTTTTTAAATCCTCGAACACGTTTGTCCTATCTGATAACTGGTTTGCAAGTTTATGCAAAATGCTATTGACCCTATTCTCCCTTGAACTGTATTAATGAATTTCTTTTTAGTTTTTTCTGGAAGCCTCTGGATAATTCTTCTCTTCAGCTCATATGTTCTGTGTATAGTGTAAATTTACTTCAAATTTATTGAATGATGCCTTTCGCCATCATAGCCATCTAGGAGGTTTGTGTCCC
>JARVJW010000206.1 GCA_029775955.1 Nitrososphaeria archaeon
TGCGGAGGATTTCTACAGAGCCACACGCCATTGCACGCTTATATATATCAAGGAAGGAGAAGAGTGAGTCGCTTATGGATCCATCAACAATGGAGAACTGGGTGATATCCTAAATGGGAAATGATTTCCGGAAAAAACACCTAAAAAAGTAGGGGATAAAGGTTATTAATTAATTCAAATTAGCTAATAATGAATAGAATGATTACATTTGAGCAAATAAGCAGGTACAGAAAGGCGTACAAAAATTGGGTTTCAGTAATGCTGAATTTATACCTAAAAAGGGAACCTGTAAAAGTTACTTTAAGAAATGGATATAAAACAGAATTTACTCCAACGCAAGCTTCTATATTCAGCTTTTCAACTAAAATTGGGGTTGACCCCAAGATAACTGTTAACTTTTTAAAGAAAGAGAAAGTTCCATATAAAAATAAAGCAATAATAATGCATGGCCTTGCGTCTGGCTTTGGCGGCGATGTCCCTTTGACCTTTTTTAATGAAGATTATAAATTTCTTAATATAAAAGGCCAAGTAGTTATCGATATAGGAGCAAACATAGGTGATACAGCTGTTTATTTTGCTTTAAATGGGGCAAAACAAGTTATAGCATTAGAGCCATACCCTGCAACTTTCAGATATGCCGTGCAAAACATTAAAGAAAATGGTTTGGATAACCAAATATTACTTTTGAACGCTGGGTATGGTAAAGATGAAGAAGTAATTGTTGAAGCTAATACAAAAGACACTACTGGAACGCTTTTAAGGAATGCAAAAGATGGAATTAAAATAAAGGTCTTTTCACTAGAAAGCCTGATAAAAGCTTATGATATAAAGGGGGCAATATTAAAGATGGACTGCGAAGGTTGCGAATATAATTTGTTAAATGAGAATGATCAGACATTAATGAAGTTTAAACAAATTCAGATTGAGTTTCATTATGGATATAAAAACTTGGCAAAAAAGCTGGAATGTAGCGGATTTAACGTTAAGCAAAAAATATTGGGAAAAATCAACGGAAATGTACCAGAATTAAAAAGAATGGCGCTGGAAAATAAAGACAATACGTCGGGCTATATTTATGCCGAATTGACTTAATAGTAATGGGGCTCCAAGCAACGAGGTCTTTCCCTAAGATTGCAATTTAAAGCGTAGCACCATTTATCTCTGCTTTTCAACTTAACTCAGATTATCATTTGGCAAATTCAGGAAGGCGCGGGAATACTTCAGAGTAAAGGTGTTAAATTTTCCAGACCTCTTAATCCTTATTCAATCGACACTGTAGTATCCTGAAAATATTATATCTTTGTTTCATGTTTTGATCGTCATGGTTTATCACCAAATCGTTTTAGCATTGGCAGGTTGGTTAGGAAAACCAAGTGTGATAGATCTGTTCGTGTTCTACTGGAACTTCGTCAACAAATTCCAGAGGATGGGTTCTCCTGCGATGCTGGAAGGTATCGCAGACCATGTGTGGACATGACATGAGTTCTTTTATGGAGGATTAACTATCCTAAATTAGGACATTACCCAATTTTTGGAAGGGACTATTCAATCGAATGTACAATGACATCATCAGGGAAGCATATCGCTTACAGACAGAACAAATTTCACTCTACTTTCAAAGGTATGATTTAGAACTTTTTCTTTGCCAGACTTTTTAATTTCAGATATTTTAGGATCGTTATGCATGATCCCCTATATTTTCAATTAGCTTTCGTTGTCATTGAACATAACTAAATCTTTTCCATCTGAAAAAAGGTCCAAGACTTCATTGCTTAAAGAATTTAGTAGAAAGGAACCGGAACCAAGCACCTCAAATGTCCTCCAGTTCAGTTCATTTTGCCTAGTTAAATTGAGAACTATTTTGGAACTGTTATATATAAAATTTGCATCATGATTCCAGAATTCACCGACCATTACCCGAAGGGCAGGGAAGTTTGAATGTATTGCATCAATTACCTTTCTTCTTCTAGCATCCATGGTACCCACAAAAGATACATCATATTTTTCTTCGACTTTCATTGGATGGTAAACATCAGGGTCATACGCATATGGAAGCCAAAAAACACGATTAGTATATTTGGAATAATCTTTAATGTAATTTTTATGTGCAACAAATATTTGATCATAATTTTCAAGGCCTATTGAATAAAAATAGTTGTAATATGCACTCGGGTATATCGAATCCTGAATCCAGTATGCTTTAATTGCATTCTTGAATTTTTGAAAATTAAAATTACACACAACTGGATCAAAAACAAAAATCATATCTATCTTTTCTGGGTCATGACAGTATTCAACATTATGCGGCGGATTGAATATATTTCCCAACAGTTTAAATGGCTTCTTTGTTTGCACTTTACATAATGATCTGACTTTTCCTGGAATTCTATGTATTTTATAGGTAAGCTCGCAGGAAGAGTGCTTTGGGTATAACAGGCAGGTATTCGCAAATTTTTGAAAGCATTTAGCCCAAGACCAATGGTCTGGATTAAGGAGAAGTAGCACATTAAGTTTATCTTTTCTATCCAAAATACACCACGACAATTTTCAATAATCTCCTAATAAATTTACCTTGGTCTCACTCTTCGTGAGCAGAGAGGTGCATGATTTGAGAGGTGATTGTTCGTAGTGTCCTAGTTTTGTTTTAGTCATATGTGAGCAAAAATAAGGATATTAGGAGTTTAGGTGATGGTAAACACATGTATGTGGGTATAGATATCCATAAAAAGATACCTGAACGCTGCCGAAGTTGATGATAATGAAAACGTGTTGAAAGAATTGAAGGTGTTGTATGAACCAGATAAGGAAGTTCTCGACTCCCGTTGAGCATGGTGATAGAGAGCTGGTGCTGGGCGTACAGGATGCTGTCGAAAAGACATGAAGTTGTCAAACCCGTTGCAGACAAAGGCAATAGCTAAAGACGGATGCGCTAGCACAAACCTGCCCAGGGGAGGATATATACCTGAATGCTATGTGCCGCCCAGGGAGACCATGGAGCTGAGGGAGCTAGTCAGGTATCGGGCTAGGCTGGTGAGGGTGAGGACCTTGATGAAGAACAGCATACACG
>JARVJW010000053.1 GCA_029775955.1 Nitrososphaeria archaeon
CCATATGGTTGTATAATCGCCGTATTCAGGAGCCCCTTACTCTGCATTGATCTTGCAAGACCGCGATAGTCAAGATGCTGCTTCCAGAGCATCATGAATTTCATTCCGGGAAGCGGTATGGAGATCCTTCCCAGATTCATGCGCTTCAGCTCGGAATCCCACTGATCAGCGAAATCGAGATCCCCTTATCACCAGTTCCTCGTTGTATGCCTTCCAGTCTCTCCTGTCCTTGTAAGGTTTTCCCCACCTTGAGTATAGTATACAACAGGCATATATTTATATTCTCAGAAACCTTCCAGTTGTTGTGGAAACGGCCTAATATCGTTCACTCTGAGATGACAGGAGCAGCGGAGAGATCTCAAAGTTCTACCGTGATCGGTATGAGAGCTACTCGATACAGATCAAGCTTACCTTGACAAGATCAGGAACATACGCTATTCCAAGGGCGTGTTCATGATAAGAGAGGGGGATCGGGGAAAGGTTGTCTCTTACCTGAGAAAAAGGGGCGCAACTGTGGTCCTGTGGAAAGTTATTCCTAGCAGGAAGGAAAAAAAGCTCCTGGAGCTACAGGTCACTTAAATATTTGTTCAACCAGCATCATTTTCAATATACTTAATGTATTAAAAATATCATAAAGTAAACTATAAATACATTAGTGATATAAGCTTGGGTATGGCAAACAGAATAGACCTTAAGCAGGATGAAATGCCGGACCACTGGTATAATATACTTCCAGATCTTCCGGAGCAGTTACCCTCACCAAAGGATGACACCGGTAAGGCAATAGAGGTTTTAAAGAGTGTTTTCCCACAAAAGGTGCTAGAACATGAATTCTCCACAGAACGAAATATAAAGATACCTGATGATGTGATGGAGCTTTATTTTCAGGTTGGCAGGCCTACTCCCATAATAAGAGCCAAGCGTTTTGAAAATTATTTTAATGCTCCAATTGAAATTTATATGAAAATGGAAGGATACACATTCGCCGGATCACACAAGATAAACAGCGCACTGGCACAGGCATATTATTCCAAAATGGAAGGCGTGAACCTGATAACAACCGAAACTGGTGCTGGGCAATGGGGAATCGCTGTTGCAATGGCGTCATCATTGAATAATTTGAATGCTAAAATATTTATGGCTGGCGCATCATATTATCAGAAAACGTATCGGGTCACTATGATGAAAATGTTGGGTGCTGATGTAAATCCCAGTCCAAGCTCACTTACACGAGTAGGTCAAGAATTAATGAAGGATGAAAAAAACAAAAACGGTAGCCTTGGAATAGCTATTAGTGAAGCAGTTGAATATGCACTGGAACATAATGGAAGGTACAATGTTGGAAGTGTAGTAAATGCTGACATACTTTATAAGACAATTGCCGGGCTTGAAGCTAGAAGGCAGCTTGAAATAAATGGCATCGAACCCAACTATATAATTGGGGTTGTAGGTGGAGGATCAAACTATTCCGGCCTTGCGTTTCCGTTTTACAACAATTACAGGAATGCGAAGTACATAGCAGCTGGGTCATTTGAGGTGCCAAAAATGACAAAGGGTGAGTATAAATACGATTATCCTGATACGGGAAAAATATTACCTCTTGTAAAAATGTATTCCATAGGCTATGATTTTATCCCACCCCCTATATATGCAGGTGGATTAAGATACCATGGCGTTGCTCCATCACTCAGCCTCCTTATGAAAAATGGAGTTGTTCAACCTAGAGATTATGACCAGGAAACAGTGTTCAAATATGCCGAACTTTATACAAGAATGGAAGGGTATGTTCCAGCTCCTGAAACAGCGCATGCATTGCCGATAATAAGCGAAATTGCAGAAATAGCAAAACGTGATCAGAAAAAGAAGATTATACTTATGAGTTTTTCTGGGCATGGGCTACTTGATCTTGGATCCTATAGTTCAATGTACAAGTGAACTCCCCTCATCATTATGGTTTGCTTTTTCAGGGCCTTTTTGATTATTTATAATCAATAAAAGCGGGTTTGGGACACTATTCTAACATTATTTACCATAACAAAAAAACATAACGTTATTCGCCATTTATATATAAAGGGATGAACTTCCCGGTTTATATGCATAGCAAGCTGCACGGCGATGATATCCAGAGAAGCTGAAGGAGATCAATGATTATATCAGTAAACTGGGCCATCAAAAAAAGGAATTGGAGGACTCCGGAGAAGCAATGGAAATGCCCAACCCTCTGGTGCATGAAGCTGTCAGCATAATCCAGATAGAGCGGGCCATTCTCATTAGGACAGGGTCAAGCTTCTCCTGATCAAGCAGCTTGGTCAAACAGGATATGCTGGCAATATTTATGACGTAAGTTTCATACAAGACAATTGATAAGCTATGCTCTGATGTAATGATAGCTATTCACAACCTGCATGTGCTCAAGAGAATCACAGCATCTAATACATGATGGCACAGACCACTTCCTGACCATCAAGAAGAACTATGAGTCGTATGCTAAGAAGCTTAATGATATGGAAAAGGTCAATAAGAAAAGAGGCAGCTCTTTGCTTACATGTTAGCCATAATGGACCTGAAGGATGTACATCTTGTTCAAGTCAGAAAGGAATGCCTTTGACAGGGCAATGCTAACATGTTGACATTGATACAGCAAGGCTTGACAGGCACTACTCCAATCCTGTATGGCATGTTTGCGGGAAGGTGCACGTAATCCCAAATTCAATGTTAAATGGTTCCCAGAAGTGGGACACTATAAAAGAGTTTGTAACTAAATAAAATACCTTGAACAATATCATCAGAGGAGCAATTCTGAGGCAGGCTTAGACAAGATGTTGGGCATTGCCAAGAGGCGTGATGACAGAATTGAATACTCTGCACCGGTTTATAGCACAATCTATTCAACTTTGATAGGTAACCATGCAATAATAGTGTCTCACAGACAATAAAAGCTATAACCTTATATAATAATATAGTATTAACTACGAAAGCTATAAAAAAGTTTGAACCTATTGTAGACATCTAGAAAAACACTTCATGTTTATGCTAAAGATGGAAGAATGCGTTACA